>NZ_VUMX01000027.1:0-21378 GCF_009695985.1 Lactobacillus porci | reverse complement strand
CCTTGTATGATCCTCTGCCATTAAGATAATCGGAAGCAACTTGTACTTTTAATTCGGATGAATATTTGGTCATAAAGATACCCCACAATCGTTAGATGTCTATGTCTAACAATTGTAGGGCACTTCATTGCGGGGATGGATTTTGTGATTTTGGACTTAGTTGGGGACTTTTTGGGGACGAATTGCGCGGTTTTCGATTTAGTTGGGGACTTTGCGGGGATGGATTTCGGGATTTTAGCTTTAGTTGGGGACTTTTTGGGGATAGATTTTGCGGTTTTGGCTTTAGTTGAGGACTTTGCGGGGACGAATTGCGCGATTTTTGACTTAGTTGGGGACTTTTTGGGGATTTTTTCCCCAAAAACACCCAACTGCAACCGATTTGCGAAAAATTAGCCCCGGAAAGTACCCAACTATTGGCTTTTTGCAAAAAACGAGCCCCGGAAAGTACCTAACTACTGGCTTTTTGACAAAAATTAGCCCCGGAAAGTACCCAACTACGGCTGATTTGACAAAATCGAGCCCCGGAAAGTACCCAACTACGGCCTTTTGCAAAAAATCGAGCCCCGGAAAGTACCTAACTACTGGCTTTTTGATAAAAATTAGCCCCGGAAAGTACCCAACTACGGCCTTCTTGACAAAAACGAGCCCCGGAAAGTACCCAACTACGGCTGATTTGCAAAAAATTAGCCCCGGAAAGTACCCAACTAACGATTTTCGGCTTACAGCTTCTTTGGTCATCCAAAAGGCAAAAATATCACCGGCCAACGGCAACCATGCTAAACTTATTTTTAGACTTTAATTACTGCACGGCTCATTAGATTTGGTAAAAAAGCCGTTAAAAAGCAACTCTTTCCAGTCAAGTTGTGGTACGATTGTGAGCACGAAAGGATGAGTTTATATGGCACGAATGTCGCGCAGACAGTACCAAGAAAGACAAGAACGCGCCTCCCAGACGCGGCAGGCAGACATCAAGGCGGTTCCCCGCTTGGACACTGACGGGGCTTCCCGGAGCGAGCAGAAGATCCGTCTGAATTTTTGGCAGATTTTCGCTGACCGGCCTTACGTCTCAGTCATTATGCTGAGCCTGGCCTTGTTTTGCGTCCTGGCCAAGTGGTGGATCGGTCTCGGACTGATCATCGGCTTGACCATCATCGGCATCTTTATCATTGGCCGCTCCCACCACCCAAACCGGGTGCTGAGCCTGGAATTCAAGCTCAAAGCCTCCAGAAAGCTGAGCATGATCAAGGCCCTGCAGTTGCTGGGTTCTACGGTCATGTTCCTGGCCGCCTACATGCGCCAGATCGTCAGCGTCAACTTTGCCTCCGCAGGGACCACGGACAGCCTGACCCTGATCCAGGGCGTCTTGAACAGCCACGGAACTTACGGCCAGCAAGGCTCTTACTTCCTGAGCCTGTTCAACTCCCTGACCGGGGGCTCGCTTTGGGGGACCTACCGCTACGCTACCAACAGCTCGCAAATGATGAACTCCAGCGCCGGCACGATGATCATCCTCTGGATCTTCCTCTTGATGATCGCCCCCGCCTTCTGCGTCCTGTCCCAGTTCTTCAGAGAGCCGTATTCCCGGCACGTGATGACCATCTTCTCCCTCATCTCCGCGGCGTCATTTATGATGACTCCCTACCTGATGAAGAAGTGGGTCGTCCAGTACGCGATTGAGAACCAAATGTCCCAAATTGCCGCCAACAACGCGGTCCAAGTCGGCGGGATGGTCTTCCCGGCCATCATTTCCGCCATCTTCGTCTTCATCCTGGCGATCTACCGGGAATTCAAGCGGGACGAATTTTAAGCCAGCATCAAAAAAAACAGCTCCAAATTCCTGGAGCTGTTTTTCGTTTACCCTAAAAGCTTCTGATATAAGGCGTAAGTCCGGGCATCATAGGCCACCATGATCACCCGCAGGTCATAATCCTTGTGGTCTCTAAGCCACTTGCGGACCTCCGTAAAGGCAATCTTGCTGGCCGCGCCCAAAGGATAGCCATAGACCCCGGTTGAAATCGCGGAAAAAGCCACCGAATGCAAGCCGTTTTCCTGAGCCACCCGCAGGCTGTTCCGGTAGCAGGCTGCCAACAGGAGCGGGTCGCTGTGTGAGCCACTATAGATGGGCCCAACCGTATGAATGACGTACTTGGCCGGCAGGTCAAAGCCGGGCGTGATCTTGGCCTCGCCCGTCTCGCATCCCCCCAAGGCCCGGCAGGCTGGATCCAGCTTTGGCCCAGCGGCCCGGTGGATGGCTCCGTCGACGCCGCCTCCTCCACGCAATTCCTTGTTGGCCGCGTTGACGATCACGTCAACCTTGAGACTGGTAATGTCACCTTGCCAAATTTCTAAGCTCATTTAATCCTCCAGATACATTTTTCTAAATTTAGCCAGCTCGGTCTTAGAAAGACCCAGGCGCTTTACCCAAAATTTATCAAAGCTGCCCCAGCCCTGGCGGATGGTCTCCGTAATCCCCTTAATCGCTGGACCTTCCCCTCTAGTGACGTTCATCTTAGCGATGATCTGGGACAGCTTTTCATTGGTTGGGTGCTGCTTCTTCCAAGAGAAGTCATAGAGCTCATCCGTAAGCATATAATCCCGGGCGATCGTGTCATCATCAACGCCCAAGGCCATCAGGATCATCACGCTGATAACGCCGGTCCGGTCCTTTCCGGCAGCGCAGTGATAGACCAAGGCCTGATCCTCAGGCAGGCGCAGAAGCTCTTTAAACACCTTGGCAATTGCTTCTTCTGAATGGCTGTTCAACAAAACCCGCTGGTAGATGCTGGGCAGATAGTCGTCAAAAACGGGAATATGATGAAAGAAGCGCAGGAGCGCATGCTTTTCTTCAAACCGCTCCCCCTCAGCGTAAAGACCGACGCTGACCAGCCGGGCACCTGGCCAAAGCAAGTCTGGATAAGCCCGCTGCTCACGGCTGGTCCGCAAGTCGCAGTCTACCGTGATATGCAGCTTGCAGAGGGTTGCCATGTCGCGCGTCGACATCTCGTTTAAGGCAGCCGACCGGTAGATCTTGCCCCACTTGACCTGGCGCCCGCCCAAGCCCTTGTAGCCGCCCAAGTCCCGGAAATTGACCGGCTGATCTAATTCAATCACTCTTTGCCGCGTCATCCTGCATCCCTCTTTTCCTAAATTCCAGCAGCTGTTGGCTTCCCTTTTATTTTAGTTTTTCAGGCTATTTTTGGCAAAAAAATCACTCCAGCCAAAGCCAGAGTGATATGGGTTATTTCGTCAGCACAATCTGTCTGTCAAACATGTTGACCATCTCGTCAGTAAAATTGTGTCCAATGAAGACGATGGTCGCCTTGCAATCGAGCAGGTTGCGCAGGATCCGCTTCGTGCTGTCGCGGTCAACCGACGCGGTTGCTTCGTCGATCAAAATGAAGCTGCTTCGGTTGAGCTCTGCACGGGCTAAAACGATCTTTTGCCTCTGCCCGCCAGAAACGTTTTGCTTCTCAACGTTTATGATGGTTTCTTTTCCTTTAGGGAACTTGGCAATGTCTTTGGACGGATCGACTTTTTGGAGGTATTCGTCCACTTGACCGTCAAGTTCTGACTTGAACATGGTGACGTTGTCCGAAATCGATGCTGGGAACAAAACCGGATCTTGCGGCACATAATGCAGTGCTTGCGGCGACACCTTGATCTCATGCCCGTCATGATCATAGAACACGATTTTTCCAGTCGTTGCCTGCAATTCGCCTGCCAAAATCATGAAACAAACTTTGACTTTATCAGACAGTCTTCGGAAACGGATAACACAGATCTTAAACACAAAAAACGCTCATCTAACCTCGATGAACGTTTTAAGGCATCGCTCTATTGCAGAGCTCTTCATAAAATAACACTATTTATTTATGCCTTTACTCCAAGAACTTGTTCCGCAGCCGCTCCAGGTCATGCCTGTCAAAGCCCAAGCTGGTGAAATAGCGGTCAAAGCCGCCCCACATCTGCCGGATGGTTTCCGTAATTCCATAAAAAGAGCTCTGGCTGACCTGGGTCTGGTTCATCTTGGCAATCTGCCGGCCCAGCCGGTCATTTTCATCAGCCTCATTCCAGTCCCGGCTGTAAGACCGGCTGAACAGGTAGTCACGCATGATTTCCCGGTCATCCAGCCCTAAGGCCATCAAGACAATCACGCTGACCATCCCCGTCCGGTCCTTGCCCATAGAGCAGTGGTAGATCAGGGCCTCATCATCTTTCAAAGCCAGCAGCTCCTGAAAAATTTTCCGCATCACCAGGCCAGTTCTAGGAGCCAGGAGGTTCTGCTGGTAGACCATGGCCAGGTAGGACAAGCGCGGAACCTTGCCGGAATATTTGGCCCAAGCTGCCTCGGCTTCTTCCTCTTCATCCCCGGCCTCACTGTAAAAGTGGGTATCAATCACCCTGGCTCCCGGCCAAATCTGGTCCGGGTAGCTGTCCTGCTCATGTCTGGAGCGCAGGTCGCAGTCCACCACGATCCGGCGGCGAGCCAGCTCAGCCTGGTCGGCCTTGGTCAAATGACTCAAGGATCCTGACCGGTAAAGCCGCCCCCACTGGACCCGGCGGCCGTCCTTAGTCCGGTAGCCGCCCAAATCCCGGCAATTGTAGCCAGCCTCCAGCTTGACGATCCGCTTTGTCTGCATTTCTGTCACCTCATTGTCCCAAAAAGCTAATCAAAATCCTGATTTCCGTGGGCAAATACGCGCGTGGCCAAAACGGCCCGCTGCCAGCCGGCGTAGAGGCGGTCGCTTTCAGCCTGCCCCATCTTCGGCTCAAAGGCTGCCCCGATCTGGGCAATCTCCTGCAAGCTGGCCAGGTCATCCCAGTAGCCGACGGCCAAGCCGGCCAAAAAGGCCACGCCCAGGCCCGTCGTTTCCAAGTCCTTGGCTCTTTCGATCTTGACGCCCAGCAGGTCGGCCTGGAACTGGAGCAGGTAGGCATTGTTGGATGCACCGCCGTCCACCCGCAAGGCCGGAATCTTGATTCCGGCATCTTTTTGCATGGTGTCGACCACGTCCCGGGTCTGGTAGGCCAAAGACTGCAGGGTGGCCTTGACCAGGTCCTTGTCGCTAGTCCCGCGGGTAATGCCAAAGACTGCCCCGCGGGCTTCCGCGTCCCAGTATGGCGCGCCCAGCCCCGTAAAGGCCGGCACCACGTAGACCTCGTTTTCATCCTTTGAGGCTAAGGCGGCTGCCTCTGAATCCGGCGCGTTCTTGATCAGCTTCATTGAGTCGCGCAGCCACTGGATCGCTGAGCCAGATACGAAAACCGACCCCTCCAGGGCATAAGTCACCTGGCCATTGAGCACGTAGCCAACGGTCGTCAGCAGGTTGTTGTTGGACTCGGCGGGCTCGCTGCCCGTATTCATCACGATGAATGACCCGGTCCCGTAGGTGTTCTTGACCATGCCGGGCCTAAGGGCGAGCTGGCCAAACAAGGCTGCCTGCTGGTCCCCGGCCATGCCGGAAATCGGCACCCGGCCGCCAAAGAACTGGTAGGGATTGGTCTCCCCGTAGACCTCAGAGTTGGACTTCACTTCCGGCAGCATGACCCGCGGAATCTTCAGCAAGTCCAGAATGTCCTGGTCCCAGTCCAGGTCATGAATGTTGAAGAGCATGGTCCGGCTGGCATTGGTGGAGTCGGTGACGTGCACGGCCCCATTGGTCAATTTCCAGGCCAGCCAAGTATCGATGGTCCCAAACAAGAGCTCACCTTTCTCAGCCCGCTCCTGGGCACCAGGCACCCGATCCAGAATCCAGCGGATCTTGGTCGCGGAGAAGTAAGGGTCGATGATCAAGCCGGTCTTCTTGCGGATCATTTCCCCATAGCCCTCCCGCTTGAGCTGCTCGGCCAGGGCTGTGCTTTGGCGGGACTGCCAGACGACGGCGTTGTAGATTGGCCGGCCAGTGGCCTTGTCCCAGATCACGGTCGTCTCCCGCTGGTTGCTAATCCCGATCCCGGCAATCTGGTCGGGACGGATGGCGGAATTGATCAAGGCCGTGGAAACCGTGATCTGCACGGCGTTCCAGATTTCTTCAGCCTTGTGCTCAACCCAGCCCGGCTCCGGAAAGTATTGGGGGAACTCGCGGGCCGCTGAAGCCACCTGCCGGCCTTGGTGGTCATAGATGATGGCCCGGGTTGAAGTCGTTCCTTCATCGATCGCCAATATGTATTTATCTGCCATTTTTGTCCTCCTCATCGAAAACGCTTACCATTCAAGTCTAGACTACTTTGGCTGAAAGGCAAGAATATTTCACGGCGAATGTTTGCGATTTGCCTAAAAAAGCGCCAATGTTACCTATTTTTTGATGATTAGTTTATACTAAATGCAATGACTTAGAAAAGGGAGACTACCGATGGCAGAAAACATTATCCAAATCGCCTACCTTTATGAAGACTTGATGAACACTTACGGCGACTCCGGCGACGTGAAGATCCTCCGCTTCCTCTTGGGCAAGCAAGGCTACCAGACCAATGTCGACAACATTTCCCTGGGCTCATCCTTCAACGCGGACGACTATGACTTCGTCTTCTTCGGAGGCGGGCAGGACTACGAGCAGAGCATCGTGGCCAAGGACCTGCAGCGCTTCAAGGAGACCTTGGAAAAATACATCAACGATGACAACCCCATGCTGGCCATTTGCGGGGGCTATGAACTGATGGGGACCTACTATAACACGATTTCCGGGACTAAGATCAAGGGGCTGGGCATCCTGCCCCTGCATACGGAGTTCGACCCGGAAAAGCGGATGATCGGCGACACCAAGTACGAAACCGAATGGGGGCCAACTGTCGGCTTTGAAAACCACTCCGGCCAAACCTTCCTGGACGACCGGACCATGCTCAAGCCTTTCGCCAAGGTGGTTGAAGGCTACGGGAACAACCATGAGGAGAAGGAAGACGGGGTTCGCTACAAGAACTTCATCGGCTCCTGGTCCCATGGCCCAATGCTCAAGAACGAGAACGTGGCCAAGGCCATCGTCAACATGATCCTGGACCGGCACGACAAGCGCCTGGCCCAAGCTGAATAAGCATTTTTGCAGGCACCGGCTCAGCCGGTGCCCTTTTTTGGGGCCTTTTTCAAGCAAAGCGACCTGTTCCGCCAAACCCAAGTCTTGAGCCAGCTGCTCACCCAAGCCCGGCAAGAGTTTTCCGGGTTCAAAGCTTAATTCAATCATCGCCAAAAGCCGGCCCAGCTGGCTTTTGGTCTTTTTTTGCCCAAAATCTCGCAAAAAAATGTTATTTCACACTTGTGCTATACCACAGATGTGTTATAATAATTGGCGTAGGGAAGTGAAAGACATGAAGATCGATATCATTCGATACCTCGACAAGCACCACCTGACCATCTATCGCGTCGCGAAAGATTCAGGCTACGGCTACACAACCCTTCACAAGTCATTCAACAAGCACCAGTCCAACGCGACCTCAATCAACCTACGCGACCTGGACGCCCTAGCCCGGGCCCAGCACTTAGCCATGTGGCAGGTGCTGCAGGAGCTGGAGACCGAATATCTCAGTGAAGATGAAACGGACGACGGTGACGATGACAAATAATTGAAGGTTGGTTAACCGCTGAAAAGTCCTTGTGTTTTGATTTTTGATTAATGCAAAGGGCTTTTTATGTAGGCTAATTTACCGACAGACGAACTAAATGCTGTTTTTACTCACGCTTAGAAAGAGGCAACAAAGATGGCTTACAACGATTTTAATGATTTTAACGACATGGATGATCTCTTTAGACAATTAATGAACGGGATGGGCGGCTTCAATTCCGAAAACCGCCGCTACCTGATCAACGGCCGCCAGGTCAGCCCGGAAGAATTCGCGGAATACCAAAAGACCGGCCGCCTGCCAGGCAATGAGGCCCAAGCGCCAAAGAGCGGCAAGCAAACCGCTGGCGGGATCTTGGAGAAATTGGGCCGCAACCTGACCGAAGCCGCCCGCAAGGGTGAGCTGGACCCAGTCATTGGGCGCAACAAGGAAATTCAGGAAACGGCGGAAATCCTGTCCCGGCGGACCAAGAACAACCCGGTCTTAGTCGGTGATGCCGGCGTCGGGAAGACGGCGGTCGTTGAAGGATTGGCCCAGGCCATCGTCAACGGCGACGTGCCGGAATCCATCAAGAACAAGGAAATCATCTCCATTGATATTTCCAGCCTGGAAGCCGGAACCCAGTACCGGGGGTCATTCGAGCAGAACATCCAGGACCTGGTCAAGGAGGTCAAGGAACGGGGCAACGTGATCCTCTTCTTCGATGAAATCCACCAGATTCTGGGTGCCGGCGGCATGGGCGACGGCAGCGGCTCCAAGGGGATGTCCGACATCTTGAAGCCGGCCCTTTCCCGCGGCGAAATTACCGTGATCGGGGCCACCACTCAAGATGAGTACCGGAACACGATCATGAAGGACGCGGCCCTGGCCCGGCGCTTCAACGAAGTCACGGTCAATGCCCCAAGTCCGGAAGACACCTGCAAGATTCTGCAAGGCTTGCGGCCCTTGTATGAAAAGCACCACAACGTGGAGCTGCCAGACGACGTTCTGAAGGCCGCGGTCGACTACTCAGTTCAGTACATTCCGCAAAGATCCTTGCCTGACAAGGCCATCGACCTGCTGGACATGACGGCGGCCCACTTGGCCGCCCAGCATCCGGTAACGGACGTCAAGGCCGTGGAAAAGCAGATCAAGGCTGAAAAAGAGGCCCAGGAAAAGGCCGCTGAAAAAGAAGACTACGAAAGCGCCTTGAAGCACAAGGTCAACATCGAGAAGTTGCAAAAGAAGATCACGGACAGTCATGACCAGCGCAAGACGGTTGCCACTCCAAACGACGTGGCTGCCGCGGTGGAAAGACTGACCGGCATTCCGGTTGCCAAGATGGGGGCCAGCGACATTGAACGGCTCAAGGGACTGGGCCAGCGCCTGAAGGGCAAGGTCATCGGCCAAGATGAGGCCGTGGAAGCCGTTGCCCGGGCCATCCGCAGAAACCGGGCCGGCTTTGACGAAGGCAACCGGCCAATCGGCTCCTTCCTCTTCGTGGGCCCGACCGGGGTCGGCAAGACGGAATTGGCTAAGCAGCTGGCCTTGGACATGTTCGGCTCAAAGGATGCCATCATCCGCTTGGACATGTCTGAATACGCTGACCGCACGGCCGTCTCCAAGCTGATCGGGACTTCAGCCGGCTACGTGGGCTACAACGACAACTCCAACACCTTGACTGAGCGCGTGCGCCGGAACCCTTACTCAATCATCCTTTTGGACGAAATTGAAAAGGCTGACCCGC
The DNA here is from genome assembly GCF_009695985.1 of Lactobacillus porci. Lineage (NCBI taxonomy): Bacteria > Bacillati > Bacillota > Bacilli > Lactobacillales > Lactobacillaceae > Lactobacillus > Lactobacillus porci. Next base: position 12,101 of record NZ_VUMX01000027.1, on the reverse strand, counting down.
AAGTCATTACCCTCCTGCTCCAAGTTTTGGACGACGGGCGCTTGACTGACGGGCAAGGCAACACGGTCAACTTCAAGAACACCGTGATCATCGCTACCTCTAACGCCGGCTTCGGCAATGAAAAGCTGACTGGCGGCGCTGACCATGACCAAGACTTGCTGGACCGCTTGGCTCCTTACTTCAGACCAGAATTTTTGAACCGCTTCGACGCGGTCATCGAATTCAGCCACCTGACCAAGGAAGACCTGAAGGACATCGTCAACTTGATGCTTGACAGCGTCAACAAGACCCTGGCCAAGAAGGGGCTCACTTTGACGGTCACCGAAGCCGCCAAGGACTACCTGATCGAGCAAGGCTACGATGAAGCTATGGGCGCGCGGCCGCTGCGCAGAGTGATCGAGCGGGAAATCCGCGACAAGGTCACCGACTTCTACCTTGACCACCTTGACGTCAAGCACCTGCACGCGGACATGAAGGACGGCGAACTGGTCATCACTGAAGAAAAATAATCGATTACTGTAATTCAATCCTCCTTAAAACAGACATGCAAAAGCCTGGCGAGAAATCGCCAGGCTTTTTTTGTCGCGCCGCGGGGAAAGTGAATTATCTTGCCGCACGGCGGCTTATATAACAATATATATATTGTTATATAACATTTTGCCTATTATCATTTTGCTTTTAAAGAGTTGCTTTTCTTGTTCATTTTTTAAAAGTCTTAGAAAACAGCTGAAAAACGAGCCTATGCCTTGGCTTATTTTCAATAACAAGTATTATAATTAGGTTATACTAACTCGCTTGGATAAATTTACTTTAGGAGTGAATGATTGACGATGAAAGATGCAGATTATCAGTTTAGCCCGCGCGTTCGCAAGCTCTATGAAAACTCACCTTTCCCCCTACTTGTCTACCAGCTTTCAGGCACCGCGCATCAAGTCCTGCTCGTTTCAGATGGTTACTGCCAAATGGTCCAGAGCTCCCGGACTGAGGCCATGAATTACTTAAACCAGCATAGTTTCAGCCGTGTCTACCCAGACGACCGGCAGGCCATGACGGCTTTTATTCATAATTGCCGTCAGAACTCCGGCCAGCTGCTCTTCCGTTTTGCCATCAACGGCAGCTACCACCGGCTTTTGGCGACCAGAAACCCCTTTGCCGCGCCAAATGGGGCTTTTTTGCAATGCGTGGCTTACGCTGACCTGACGGCCAGCGGAGCTGAAGCAGAACTGGAGACATCCTGCCAGCAATGCAGCCAGGTCGACCGCCTGACCGGCCTGCCCAACATCAACCATTTCAACATTGAAGGCAGCAAATTCCTTCACCAGGTGCAAAGAGAGCACCGGGTCGCGGCCGCCATTCTCCTGGACGTCAACAACATGAACGCCTACAACAACCGCTTTGGCTACGTCAAGGGCGACATTCTGCTGAACCGCCTGGGCCAGGCGATGCGGGAAGTCTTTACTGACAGCCTGATCTGCCGCTATTCCCAAGACCAGTTCGTTATCATTACCCGCAGAAGCGGTCTGGAAGAACGGATTGGCCAGCTGAACCGGCAAATGAAACAGATCGCGGCCGACCACCTGACCGCCATCCGTTGCGGGGTCTACTTGACCGCTGACCAAGAGGAATACGCCGTCTCCGCAGTCGACAAGGCCCACCTGGCCCTATTGTCCATGTCCAGCAGCGAAAAGACCGCCTGCAAATTCTACGACAGCCGGGTCAAAGAGCGCTTCGCTAAGCGGGACTACATCATGACCCACCTGGCCCAGGCCCTGGCTGACGACTGGATTAAAGTCGACGTGCAGCCCATGGTCAACGTCTTCAACCACAAGGCCGTGGCCTTGGAGCTTTTTGCCCGCTGGGACGACCCAAAGCTTGGCGTCCTTTACCCGAAGGACTTTCTCCATTACCTGGAAGAGGTCCATTTGACCCACGTGCTGGACCTGCACGTGCTCAAGCAGGCCTGCCGGATCTGGAGCCAGCGGCGCAATGAAAACCAGCTGAACATCCCCCTGGTCATCAACCTGCTGGCCGATGACCTGGAAGACGACGACTTTCTGACCAACGTCAACGAGCTGATGGCCAAATACCAGATTCCCCGCCATTACCTCTGCTTTGACCTGGCCCTGGCTGATGATGCCGACAAAGACGTGATCCAAGAACGGCTCACCCGGCTCAAGGCTGAAGGCTACATCTACTCCTTCGATACCCGCACCAGCAGCTACAGCCTGATCAACGCCCTGGCCGACTTCGACTTTGACTTCGTCAAGTTCGATATGAATAAGCTGGATATCAAAAATCAAAAATCCATGACCGTTTTGACTAGCACGATCGACCTCTGCAAGCGCCTGGGCTGCCGGCCGCTTTTTAAAGGGGTGGAGACTTACGACCAATACAGCTTCATCAGGCGTCTGGGCTGCCTGCTCATGCAGGGCAAGTACCTGATGGCCCCAGCCGCCTACGAGGAAATTACCAAGCGCTTGGACCGGGCGGGCCTGCAGACCCAAAGCATGGGCGAGTCCTGGTTCTACAATGAGATCAACTCGATTGACGTGTTTGATCCCTCTTACCGCTTCTTCAACAAGCATACGCCGCCCTTGGGCACCTCCTTCCCCGTTGCCCTGTTCCTGGTCAGAAACAGCCAGCTCGACCTGGTCTACGTCAATCCTGCCGGCCGCCAGCAGTCCAAGCAGCTCTATGGGACGGAAACTGCCTTCCTGGATGCCCTGCATGCCCGCACGTCCAACAATGCCCTGCGCTTTTGGGACGCCGCAGCCAGCTGCGAGTCAGCCGGCGACACTGCCTCTTGGGTCATGACCACCAAGGACCGCCTGCGCTACCAGGTGCAGATGCAATTGGTTGCCAGTTACAACGACAGCAAGGCCATCCTGGCGGAAATCGACGGACACCCGATCAGGGAGCTCAGCGACTTCTATGGCAGCGTGGCCCATGACGTCAAAAAGAACGACGTCTGGAAGTCGCTCATCAGCAGCATCAAGCTGGGCATGTTCTGGAAGGACAAGGACCTCCGCTTCCTGGGCGTCAACCAGTACTTCCTGGACTACTACGGCATGACCGCCAATGACGTGGTCGGCCATACGGATGACGAACTGGGCTTCAACGTCAACGCGGCGGCTTTTGACGGCAACGAGCAGCAGCTCCTGCAAGACGGCATCCCCCTGCGCGCCATGGGTCAGACCCATGCCCGGGGGCAGGTCCGGGACATTCTGACCTTCAAGGCACCGGTCTACTCCAACAAGCAGACCGCTGGCTTGATGGGCCTCTTTTTGGACGTCACCCACACCGCCAAGCGGATCGCTGAATTGGAAAAGGAAGCCTCCATGGACGCCCTGACCAGCTTGAAGAACCGGCACAATTTCGAGCGTGACTTCAAGTACCTGACCAAGAAGCCAATCACCGTAATGATGATCGACATCGACCACTTCAAGGACTATAACGACAACTATGGCCACCGCTACGGCGACGAGGTCCTGAAGAGCATCAGCCAAGTCCTGTTGGAGAACTACGGGATCGGGCACTGCTACCGGTACGGCGGCGATGAGTTCCTGATCCTCTGCGACCGCTTGAGCGATGAGGAGATTAAGGAAAAGGACGCCAAGGTCCGCCAGGCCCTGGAGCACATTCAGTTGCTGGGCCTCTACTTCTCCATTCACATCTCCGTGGGCTACGTGCAAGGGACGGCCCTGACGCCGGCCCAGGTGCAGGCCATGATCCGCCAGGCCGACCGCAACCTTTACTCGGTTAAAGGTAATGGCCGCAATGGCCTGCTGGGCAGCCAGTTCTGCCTGGATGAGCTTTAAAATTCCACGCAAAAACTCCAGAGCCGCGGCTCTGGAGTTTTTGCATTTTTTCGTTTTGGAAAAATGGGAGTTTTTAAGCAGCTGGACTAGTTCAGTTCCATCTGCTTGGCGGTCTGGCCCAGGTGCTGCTTGAGCAAGTGGCCGCTCAGACCGATGATGTAGCCGGCAATCCCGAAGGTCAGCCAGCCCAGACCCAGTGAGAAGAATGGGAAGCAGTGGCTGGCAAAGGCGATCATAGCCTTGGCCAGGGCCGTGTTGGCGATCAGGGCCGGCGCGGCGTTGATCCCATCAAAAATTGCTGGGATCAGGGCAAAGAAGATGGTGAAGCGGTAAACGATACTGTCGTTCTTGAACAGCTTGGAAGTCAGGCCGCAGAAGATCAAAGCGATGGCAATCGGGTACAGGAACATCAAAACCGGGGTTGACCAGGAAATGATGGTGTTCAGGCCGAAGTTGGCAATCAGGAAGGAAATGCCGCAGTTAAAGGTCAGGAAAGTCCGGTAGGAAATCTTTGGAAAACGCTTGTGGAAGTCTTGGGCAAAGGCAACAACCAGGCCGATCGCTGATGACATGCAGGTGATAGTGGCCAAAAGGGCCAGGAGGGCTTCACCAAAGAGGCCGAGGAAGTGGTTGGCGATTTGGGCAAAAGCAATGCCGCCGTTGGCTGACAGCTTGAAATAGTGCAGGCTGCTTGCCCCAAGCCAGATCAAGATGAAGTAGATCAAAGCGATGCCGAGGAAGCCCAGCAAGCCCGTCTTGGCCAGGGCCAGTGAGGCATCCTTTTCCTTCTTCAGGCCAAAGGCCCGGATGGCCGAAACAACCGTAACGCCGAAGGCTAAGGCAGCCAGCGCGTCCAAGGTGTTGTACCCTTCCAAAAAGCCGTTCGGGAAAGCAGCGCCCGCGTAGCCGGCAGCAGCCCTGGTGCTTGCGGCTGAGCCCATTGGATTGATAAAGGCAAACAAGAACATAATGAAAAGCAGCAGCAGGAAGGCCGGGTTCAGGATCTTGCCGACATTGTCAGTGATCTTGCCTTCAGTCAAGGACGCGTAGTAAACGATCCCGAAGAAGATAGCGGAGTAGATCAGCAAGGCCCAAGGCTGCATGGCGGCCGGGAAGTGGGCGGAAAACATGGCAAAAGGCACCGTCGCGGTCCGCGGGGTGGCGAACAGCGGCCCCAAAGTCAGGTGGACCAGGATCAAGAAGGTCAAGGCAAAGCCCCCGCCTAATGGCGACGCTAGGCCGTAGATCCCGTCAGCTCTGGTAATGGCCAGGGCCAAAAGGGCAGCCAGGGGGATCAGGGTCCCGGAAATGATGAAGCCGATCGCGGCTGGCAGCCAGTGACTGCCGGCCAGCTGGCCCAAGTGTACTGGGAAGATCAGGTTTCCGGCCCCAAAGAACATCCCAAAAATCAATGATGCGATAATCAAATAATGTTTTAATTGCAGTTTCTTCATGATTGAATCTCCTAAATTTCCAGTAAAAACGAAAACAACAGTGAAATTTGGAGATCAGCGCTAATCTCGAGTCATTAAAAATGCTAAAAAAAACGCCCCAGCAGAAGCTGAGCTTCTGCAAGGACGCGTCTCGCGTGTTACCACCTTAATTCATTGCCCTGTCGCCAGAGCAACCTTACCCCGTACTGGCCGGACTGCTCCAGCCAAGACGTTGACGCTGTAAAGGGCGAACCCATTTAACGCTCCGCGAGACGCGTCGCATTAACCACTCCAAGCCTACTTTCGTTCCAAGCCCCGCGTGCCACTTTCTCACCGTTCATTGACTCTCTTTAAGGCGGAAGCTTGGTCTACTCTGCTCTTTCTGGTGTTTGAATTTCTTTAGTACTTTTAACTTGTTTATAATCTAATCCCTTTCTCATCTTTTTGCAAGAAAAAATCGTCCTTCTTTGGAAAATAATTTTAAAAAAGCAAAAGCCACCTGCTTTTTCTGCAGGTGGCTTTATTTTCTTAGCTTTGTTTGTCTTATTTCTCTTAAAACAAGCGGATCAAGGCCAGGCTGGCCACGCCGGCGATGACGATCCACAGCAGGTCCTTGGTTAAAATGGCCGCGGCCAGGGCTGGCACGGTGGCGCCGGCGTACTGCCAGTCGACCTTAGGCAGCCGGCCCTGCTTGGCCGTGAACAGGCAGCTAAACCACAGGGTGGTCATGATCACGATCGGCACGAACTGCAGGAACTCCATCAGCCATTTGGGCATGGCGAACTTTTTCAGGACGATAAAGGGCACGATCCGCAAGAAGGTGATCGCGGCGCAGCAGACCAGATAGGTCACGATTAATTTACTTGAAAAAGGCATGCTTGATCCCCATTCCTAACAAACATCCGGCAAAAGTAACGACAATCGTGACCGCGTTGCTTGGCAGCACGATCATCCCCAGGTAGGTCAACAGGGCCGTAACCCCGATCATAATCAGCTGCAGATTGAATTCAACCGCCTTGTCGCTGATCAGCTGCAGGTACAGCAGGCCCAGGAACATGGCCGCGACAGCAAAGTCCAGGCCCAGGGCCTTGGTGTCCGGCACCAGGCCGCCCAAGAGCGCCCCAAGGCAGCTGGATCCGGCCCACGTCAGGTAAGCCATGAGGTTTGACGCGTTCAGCCAGTCATAGGACAGCTTGCCGTCAGTATAGTTAAGCTTGGTGATGGCCAGGGCAAAAGTCTCGTCGGTCAGCAGAAAGCCCAGCCAGAGGTTCTTGACCAGCCGCTCCTCTTTGAACTTGGGCGCCAAAGTCAGGGACATCAGCAGCATCCGCGAGCTCATCAAGGTCACCGCCAGAGCGATGGCAAAAACCGAGCTCCCGGCCGCGTACATGGAGACCAGGGCAAATTCCCCGGCCCCAGTGTAGACCAAGAGCGACATCAAAGTCGCCTCCAGGGCCGTAAAGCCGCTGGTGTGGGCGATGATCCCAAATGCCAGGCCGATCCCGATATAGCCCAAGACCGTTGGAATCGTCTCCTTTACCCCGGTCCGGGCATCCAGTTCCCCGTTCATTGCCGTCCCCCCTGTCAAAATAAAGGCTTAAAAAAATATTAATAGATTAAGTATAACCTTTTTAAGCCTTAATAAACAACAGAAATAACAGGCAATTTTTTATTTTTCCTAAGCCTGCTTGCGGCGCAGCTTGGTCCCGCGGGGGCTGGGAAGCAGCTGCATCCCCGTTGCCAGCACGATCAAGGCCCCGCCGACCATCTTCATGATTCCGAAGTCGCTGCCCAGGAGCGACACGGACAAGATCGTCGCGACTAATGGCTCAAAGGCCTCCAGGATCCCGGCCAGGGCCGCTGAAATGTACAAAACCGAGGACAGGTACAAGGCATAAGCCAGCAGGGTGCCGGCCACGACGATGTACAAGACCAGACCCCATTCAGGCAAAGTGACGTGCTTGGCCGGGACAGCCAACAGGACCGGCGTCAGGACGATTCCGCCAAAGAGCATGCCCCAGCTGAGGATGTCGATGGTCCCGTACTTCTTGAACAGCTTGGCCGGCATCATGATGTCGGCGGCCTGGGTCACGGCTGAAAGAAAGCCCCAGAACAGGGTGGCCGGCGTGACGGCTAAGTGGCCCAAATTGCCATTGGTCACCAGGATGACGGTCCCCACCAAGGCCACGGCAATCGACAGGAGGTCAACCCGCCGCGGCTTCTGCCGGGTCTTGGCGGCCATAAAGGCAATGATCAAAACCGGAGCCAGGAAGACCAGCACCGTGGCCGTGGGCGCGTTGGAAAGCTGGACACAGTAAAAGTAGGTCAGCTGGCTGCCGACTAACCCGAACAGGCCATAGAGGGCCCCATAGAGCAGGTCATGCTTGTCATGGAAAATGGCAAAAATCTTCCGCCCCTCCCGCAGGTAGCTGAAAAGCAAAAACATGACCCCAGCCAGCCAGGCCCTGACGCCGACCAGCCACAAGGTGTTGATGTTGGCATGCTGGTAAAGCATCTCTGCCGCCGTGCCCGAGGTCCCCCACAAGGAGGCCCCCACTACCGCCAGCATGATGCCGTGCTGCTTCCGATTCATTTTTCCTGTCCTCTCACTTTGTTTCACGTGTAACTTTTTTTGCTTTTTTTAAAAGCACTTGCCTTCTGCAAAAAAATGCTGAAGGAGGCAGTCCTTGCAGCATTTTGACTTCTTTATCGCGCTTGCGCCTGGTCAATCAGGTACTTGAAGATCTTGTTCATGATCCATGATTCCGGAGCCGGGTTGGCGTGCATCTCTTCCGGGTGCCACTGGACCGCGATGACCTTCCCGTCGCGGGATTCCAGGGCTTCCGGCACCTCGTCGCTGGCCCAGCCGGCCAGAACCAGGTCCGGGGCCACGTCCTTGATCATCTGGTGGTGGAAGGAGTTGGTCAGCAGCTCGGTCTGGCCAAAGATCTGGGCCAGGCGCGTCCCTTCCCGCAAGGTCACCTTGTGGCTGCCGACGTCCGGCCGGGTGCCCTGCATGTGCTTCAAGGTATACTTGCCGCGCAAGGAGCCGTCCTGCCACATGGAGCCGCCATGGGCTACGTTGATGATCTGCGCTCCCCTGCAGATGCCCAATACGGGCTTGCCGGCTGCTTCAGCCGCCTTTAACAGGGCGATGTCAAACTTGTCGCGGTCTGGCCAGGTCGCCCCGCTCTTTGGATCCTGCTCTTCCCCGTACAGGTGGGGGTCAACGTCGTGGCCGCCGGACAGGATCAGGGCGTCTACCGCCTGCAGCTGCTCCTGGGCCATTTCACTGGTGCCCTTGGTAAAAGGAATCACCAAGGGGATGCCGCCGTTTTGGTAGACCGAATCCACGTAGGCCGCGTTGACGTAAGTCCGGGGCTCGCCAAAAAAGGGGCCGCCGGTAATGGCTACTTCTGAGCCGGAAATCCCGATAACAGGTTTGTTCATGTGCTAGTCCTCCATGTCCACTAACTGCTCAACGGCCTTGGCAATCCCATCCTGATTGTTGCTGGCGGTGATGTAGTCGGCCCGCTGCTTGATTTCCGGAATGGCATTGCCCATAGCTACCTTGAAGACGTCAGGCAGGCTGAAGTCTGACAGGTCATTGTTGTTGTCCCCAAAGACCATGGCCTCCTTTTGCGGAATGTCCAAATAATCCAGCAGGTAGGTCAAGGCATTGCCCTTGGTCGTGCCGTAGGTGTTGAATTCCAAGCACTGGCCGCCGCTGGCGGAAATGGTGAATTCCTTGTCCGCTGCTGGTGGCAAGGCAGCTCTAAACTTCTTCATCAGGCTTGGCAGCGAGACGAACTCGCCCTTGATGATCTGGTAGTCCACCTCGTCTTCCATGACCTTGACCCCCATGTTGCGGGCCTTGGCCACGAAAGAAACGCCGAACTTGCTGGCCCCCTTGGGAACGTAAAAGTCCTCGGTGTTCATCAGATAAGGCCCCATGATCCCTGGCCGCTTCAAGGCAATCAGGTGGTCAACGTTTTCCGGAGTCAGGGCGCTGGAATGGAGAATCTGTCCGTCCATCCGCTGCACCAAGCCGCCATTGTAGCAAATGGCGAAGTTTTCATCCGCCTTGAAGGCAAAAGGCTCAAAGACCTTCAGCACCCCAGGCAAAGGCCGGCCGGACAGGGGCACCACGTAGATGCCATGGGCCCGGGCCCGCTTCAAGGCCTTCAGGGTCTTGGGGCTGACTTCCTTCTTGGAGTTCAAGAGGGTCCCGTCAAGGTCGACTGCGATCAATTTTATCTTCATGTTTCCGCCCTTTCTGTTTCTTAGGGAAAAGAGCATTGACTGCCGTTGCTGTTAGCTGCTGTTTTTTTAATCTTTTACTAATAATCATACAGTCAATGCCGACTTTTGCCAAGTGGCAAAGTTACTGCTTCCGCTGGCTGCCTGCCGCCTGCGGTCCGGCCGCGTCATGGCTGAGCAGGTACTGCTCAATCAGGCGGACGACCTGCTTGTTCTGCGGCAGACTGGAGTGCTGGGCGTCAACCCCGGTCACGGTCATGGTCGTGTAGCTCTTGACCTGGTTCTGGAAGATGTACTTCCCAGCCTCCACGCTGTTTTCCGGCACGATCCCGTCAGATTCATAGTTTTCGCCCCCCGACAGGGAGTAGACGATCAGGCTCTTGGGCAGGCGCTTGCGGTACTTGATGAATTCCGACAGCATCTGGGTCTTGTTCTTGATGCTTTTTTCATTAAAATTGTACGGCGACCCCAGGGTCATCAGCCGCTTCATCTTGATGTCCGAATCGTACTGGCTGTAGTAGTGCTCCAGCCAGTAGGTCCAGATCAAGCCGCCGTTTGAGTGGCCAAAAGCCTTGAAGTTGTTGAACTTGTAGTTCCGCGAGATTTCGTAAAAGGCATTGTCCAGCCAGCTGGCCTGCTTCTTGATATTGGCATAGCCGTCATGGTTGTTTGCAAAGCCGATCACGATAAAGGGCTCATTGTCCCCACGCTTGATTGAGCCCGTATAGGTCAAGCCGCCGTCCTCGCTGACTTCCACCTTCAGCAGGCTGTGCTTGTCAGGCGTGTGCTTGTTCAGCAAGGACACCAGTTCATTGAAACGGCCGACCGTGGCACTGGAGCCCGGTACCATGATGACTGGCGACAGCTTGGAGCGCTGGCGCTCGGCATGGGCCTTGTTGGTCTTCTTCATCCAGGAATAGCCGGGCACGGCCAAGAGAATGATCAAGGTAAAGACGATGATGATCAGGCGCCAGTTCCGGCTTTCCGGCCAGCGAAAGCGGGCCTTTTGCTTAAACATGCTGGTCCTCCTTCCGTTCATACTGCTGCAAGAGCCGCTTGGCGTGGTTGTCCAGCTTGACGGCTGGCACCATCAAGAGGATATCCGCGATAAAGAGGCAGATCGAGAAAATCAGGGTCGGCCAGTTGCCGTTAGTAGCGAAAAAGGCCGTCAGCGGCCCTGGCGTCCCCGTGAGGACCGCGTAGACCGGCGTCGGCACGATCTTCAAGGCGATGGCCAAAGAGGCCACCAGGACGTTAAACGCGGGCAGAATAGTCAATTGCAGGCAAAAGATGGGGTTCAAGACGACCGGCAGGCCGATCATAAAGCCGCGGGCGGAGCTGAAGAGGACCGGGATCAGGTTCAGCTTGGAAACCGTCTCCGCCTCTCTTCGCCGCCCCCAGATCAAGATTGCCAGCAGTATCGCCAAAACGGCCACACAGCCGCCCATGGTCCCATAGGAGTAGATCAAGGATCCGCCCAGAAAACGGTAAGGTACGTTCCAGACCGACCCCCGCCGCAGGACGAAGTTCAAGTTGGCCGTGGCAGCCGCGGAAGTAGTCAGGTTGCTCATGTCCGCGATTGGGGACTCAATTCCGATCCAGTTCAAGAAGCTGGCCAGAATGGTGGCGGGAACGATCTCCAGGAGATTGTTGGAATTTTCGATTGGCGACCAGAAGGCGGCGAAGCTGCCAGTCCTGCCGGCCTGGCTGGCCAGCCAGTAGGCCAAGCCGCCAGCCGCGGCCCCGATCAGGATGCTGACGGTGCTGGGCTTTAAGGCATTCAAGGCACGGGTCTGAACCATCCGGGCATGCTCATAGTCAACTTGCTCATAAGCCGGAGCCAGCCAGTGAAAGATCTGCCCCACGATGTAGCCGACCACCAAGGCAATCAGGGTATACTGAATGCTTAAGAAAGGAGACTGAAACAAGGAGACCCGGCCAGTCTTCCCCATCTGGGTCAAATAGCTGATAACCAGGAGGATCGTGCTTCCGCTGATCCCAGCCATGGTGTGGTCCTTTTTGTACAAGTCGGCCGTAAAAGCCGCCGCGAAGTAGACCACATAGATGCCAAAGAGGCTGAAGATCACCTGCACCACGCTTTGCGACAAGCTCATGCCGATATCCCAGAAAGTGTCGCTCATGAGCTTGTCAAAGTCAAATAAGTTGTAAATAAAGCTTTCTGGCGAGAACACGCTGTCCTGCAGGACCTGAAAATAGGCCCCAATCATCGCCAGCGGCATCAGGGTGGAAAAGGTTCGCTGAGCCATTCTGAAAAAAGAACGGCGCCTGAGCCAAATACACCAATATGCCAATCTGTCCATCTTACCAATCCCCCTAAAATTTCACCTATTGCACACTAACTAATTATACCTGTCTATAATCCGCGATTTCCAAAATTTTGGTTCAAGTTTTGCTTTTCCTAGCAAAACAAAAAAGAGCCAGACTTCCGTCTGACTCTTGCTTTCGCGCGGCAGCGCCCTATCCTCGCAGGCAGTTTCCCACCAACTACTTTCGGCGCGAAGAAGCTTAACTTCTGTGTTCGGCATGGGAACAGGTGTATCCTTCTTGCCACTGCCACCGCACTTTTTTC
>NZ_VUMX01000026.1:0-22808 GCF_009695985.1 Lactobacillus porci | reverse complement strand
CCGCCGCTCGCGTCCAACAAGTCACCCCGAAGGGATCCTTGAATTCAGCTCGCTCGACTTGCATGTATTAGGCACGCCGCCAGCGTTCGTCCTGAGCCAGGATCAAACTCTCATTTTGAAAATGAGCCTTTTTTAATCTGCTCCAGATTATTGCTTGCGAATTGACTTCGCTTATTTGTTTGGATTCAAATATTGAACCCGCACACTGCGAAACTTTGTTCAGTTTTCAAAGTACCAACTTGTTGCTTGCCTCTCGGCGACGCAACGTTTTATATCTTACTCGCTTGTTAAGAATTTGTCAACAAGTTTTTTGATTTATTTTTTCGTGCCTCCGTGAGAACTTCGTGTCTCGCGCGGCAACAAATATTAGTATACTCGTGTTTTTTCTTTCGTCAAATTTGGATTTTCATTCGGTTTAATAAGTGAACGCGCGGCCGCGTTGTGACAAATCGCTTTTGGCCGACGCGAACTTTTTCTTGTTCATTTTCCGCGATTTGGCAAAATACGAAATTATTGTTCGTAAATTGCGCTTTTTGTTGCGAATTTTTTCCTGATTTTTTTACAAATTATTTTTTGGCCTGATCTTATCCGGTTATTTCTTCATTAAGAACTTTCGTGGACAAGGGGGACTTGATCAGCCTGATCAACAGCGACATCGAGCTTCTGGAAGTCTACTACGCCCACACGGTCTCCCCAATCGCCATCGCGGCTTTGACGACAATCGTCATGATCAGCTTCATTGCCAGCCAGGCCGCGAAGTTCAATGCCGGTCGGGCCAGCCTGAGCAAGTTCGTCTTAGCTGTGGTCGCCATGCTGTCCTCATTTGGCCCCGTCTCTGCCTTAAGCGCCCTGTCCACCAGCCTGTCGGACGGGCAAAAGCAGCGGATCGGCATCGCCCACGACTTTTTCATGGCGGCCAGTTCATGCTGCTGGACGAAATCACGGCCAACCTGGATGCCTTGAACGAGGGGATCATCCTCAAGTCCCTGAAAGAAGCAGCCAAGGACAAGACTCTCCCACCGCAAGTCGACTCTGGCCATTGCCGACCAGATTTTGGAGCTTGAGTCCTTAGCGGCTAGTTAAAAACGCTGCCGGAGCAACCTTCGTTGTTCTGGCAGCGTTTTTGTTTTATCAGGATTCATCTGTTTAGCCGATGCTTCCGGCCATTTGGTATTCGATCAAGCGGTTGAGCTCAACGGCGTATTCCATTGGCAGCTTCTTGGTAAACGGCTCCAGGAAGCCCATGACGATCATTTCCGTCGCCTTGCGCTCCGGAATGCCCCGGCTCTCCAAGTAGTAGAGCTGCTCTTCCGAAATCTTGGAGACCTTAGCCTCGTGCTCCATGGACACGTTCCCGCACAGGATCTCGTTGTAGGGAATCGTATTTGAGGCCGACTTGTCGTCCATGATGATCGTGTCGCATTCAACGTGGGCCAAAGAGCCATCGCTGTCCGGGTTGAAGCGGACCTGGCCGCGGTAGTCCACCCGCCCGCCGTCCTTGCACAGGGACTTGGACACGATCGAGCTGGTCGTGTTTGGCGCGTTGTGGATCATTTTGGCTCCGGTATCAGAGTCAATCCCCTGCCCGTTTACGTCGCAGCCGGCAAAAGCAATCGACAGCATGGTCCCGCGGGCATGCTTCCCGTTCAAGTAGACGCTTGGGTACTTCATCGTGACCTTGGAGCCAAGATTTCCGTCAACCCACTCCATCGTGGCATTTTCCAGCGCCTGGGCCCGCTTGGTTTCCAGGCTGTAGACGTTGTCTGACCAGTTCTGGATGGTGGTGTAGCGGCAGTAGGCGTCCTTAAGAACGTTGACTTCAACCACCGCCGCGTGCAGAGAGTCGCGCGAGTAAGTCGGCGCGGTGCATCCCTCAACATAGTTGACGCTCCCGCCTTCATCCACGATAATCAGCGTCCGCTCAAACTGACCGGAGTTGCCCGCGTTGATCCGGAAGTAGCTCTGAATCGGCACCCGAGCCTGAACCCCCTTAGGCACGTAGATAAAGGTCCCACCGGACCAAACGGCGGAGTTCAGGGCTGCCATCTTGTTGTCGCTGGGCTTGACCAGCTTGCCGAAGTATTTTTTCACCAAGTCCGGCACCACCTGGACCGCCGCGTCGGTCGACATGAAGAGGACGCCCTGGCGAGCCAGGTCTTTTTTGATGTTGTGGTAGACGACTTCTGACTCATACTGGGCTGAAGATCCGGCCAGATACTGGCGCTCAGCCTGGGGAACCCCCAGTTTTTCAAAAGTCTCTTTGATCTTGTCCGGCACCTCATCCCATGACCGGACCGCCTCATTGGCATCGCGGCGGAAGTAGTTCAAATGGTCAAAGTCGATGGCTGACAGGTCCGGCCCAAACTTGGGCATGGGCAGCTGCTGGTAAGTCCGGTAGGCCTGCAGGCGAAAGTCCAGCATCCAGTCCGGCTCATGCTTGGCCGCGGAAATCTGGCGGACGACCGCTTCGCTTAAGCCCTCCCCCGTCGTGTAGACCGGCTTGACGTCGTCCTTAAAGCCGTATTCGTATTCATGGTCCAAAGACCGCAGGGTTTCATCTTGTTCAAGCTCACTCATGCTTATCCTCCTGGCATTCTTCAACTAGCTGGTAGATGGCCTTCCAAGCCATCGTGGCGCACTTGATCCGGGCCGGGAACTGGGCTACCCCGCTAAGCAGGGTCGCGTCGCCCAGCAAATCCTGCTCCTGCGGGCTCAATTCCTCCCCCAGCGTCATTTTTGAAAAAGCCAGCGTCATCCGCTGGGCCTCACTGGTCTTCTTGCCCAAGACCGCCTCGCTCATGATGGAGGCTGAAGCCTGGGAGATCGTGCAGCCGGCGGCCTGGTAGCCGATTTGCGCAATGGTCTGGTCCTTGATGACCGCCGTCAAGTGCAGGCTGTCACCGCAGGTCGTATTGTGCAGGGTCAGCTCGCGGCTGGCATCCGGCAGGAGCTTGGCATGCTTGGGATGGTTCGCGTAGTCCAGCAGCAGATCCCGGTACAGGTTATTCAATTTTTCCAAGCCCATGGGCAAAAAACTCCTTTGCATTTTCCACGCCCTTGACCAGGGCGGCAAGATCTTCTTCATTGTTGTACAAGGCCAGGCTGGCCCGGGCCGTGGCTGAGCAGCCAAGCCAGGCCAGCAGGGGCTGGGCGCAGTGGTGGCCCGCCCGGATGGCGATGCCCTGCAGGTCCAGCGCCGTAGCCAGGTCATGCGGGTGCACCCCGTCCAGGTTGAAGGACACGATCGGACCGCGGGGGGTGCCGATTTTTGGCCCATAGACCGTCACGCCGGACAGGCCGGTCAGCTGCTTCAGCAAGTCTTGGGTCAATTCCTGCTCGCGGCGGGCAATTTCTTCTTGGCCAATTGCCAACAGGTAGTTGATCGCCGCGCCCAAGGACAAGACGCCGGAGATATTCTGGGTCCCGGCCTCAAACTTGAGGGGCGGCTCCTTAAAAGTTGCCTCGTCCAGCCCGACGCTGTCGATCATTTCCCCGCCAAATTCAAAGGGGGTCAGCTGCTCAAGCAGATCATACTTGCCGTATAAGACGCCAACGCCAGTCTGGGCCAGCATCTTGTGGCCGGAGAAGGCATAAAAGTCAGCATCCAGGTCCTGAACGTCCACTGGCAGGTGGCCAGCCGCCTGGGCGCCGTCGACCACGATCTTGGCCCCGTGCTGGTGGGCGATTTTGGCCACTTCCTTGATGGGCACGATCGTGCCCAAGACATTGGTCACCTGGGCCAGGGCCACCAGCTTGGTCCGGTCGTCAATCAAGACCCTGGCCAGGCCCAGATCAAGCTGACCGTCATCCGCTAAGGGCAGGTAGACCAGATGGGCGCCGGTTAGCTTGGCCACCTGCTGCCATGGGACCAGGTTGCTGTGGTGCTCGGCTGGCGAGACCGCGATTTCATCGCCCGGCCCCAATCTATGCAGAGCCCAGCCAAAGGCCACCATATTCAAGGAGTCGGTCGTTCCCTTGGTGAAGACAATCTCAGCGCTGCTTTTGGCCCCAATGAACTCCGCCGCCTCCCGGCGCACTGCCTCATAAGCCGCGGTGGCCCGCTGGCTCAAGGTATGCACGCCCCGGTAGATATTGGCGTTGAAATGCTCATAAAAGTCCGTGCTGGCCTGGATCACGCTGCGGGGCTTCTGGGTCGTCGCGGCATTGTCCAGATAGACCAAGGGCTCATCATTGACTTTTTCCTGCAGCAGCGGGAAGTCATTTCTGCAATTATTCCATGTCCTGTCCATCAATCAGCTTTCTTTCTACCATGGCAAACAAGCGCTGGCGCACGTCTGCCGATGGAACCCGGGTCAGGACCGGCCCCAGGAAGCCGCGGATGACTAAGCGCTCCGCCGTCTTCTTGGGGATGCCCCGGCTCATCAAGTAATAGAGCTGCTGCTCGTCGACCCGGCCAACGCTGGCCGCGTGCCCGGCAAACACGTCATTGTCATCGATCAGCAAGATCGGGTTGGCATCCCCCCTGGCCGCTCTTGACAGCATCAAGACCCGGTTTTCCTGCTGGGCGTCAGCCCCCTTGGCCCCCTTCATCACGTGCCCGATCCCGTCAAAAATCAGGCTTGACCGCTGCAGGATAACCCCGTGCTGGAGGATGTGGCCGACCGACTTTCTCCCGTAGTTGTTGACGACCGTGTTCAGGCCTTGGATCTGGTCGCCGATGGTAATGGCGATAATGTTCATGTCGGCCTTGGACCCGGTCCCGATCAAGTTGGAGTCAAAGTCGCCCAGGATCTTGCCGTCGCTCAGCATCCCCAGGGCCCAGTCGACCTTGGCGTCCTGGCTGATCTTGGCCACGCGCTTGATGTAGGCCGTGGTCTTTTGGCCCAGGCGGTCGATGCCGGCATACTTGACTTGACTGCCGGCGCGGGCGATGACTTCAACGACGATGCTGGCCGTATTGGCCTCAGCGCCAATCGTGGCCAGGCTTTCCATATAGGACACGGACGAATTCACGTCCGCGATCAGCATCACGTGTTCCACGAAGTCCTGCTTCTTGCTGGCATCTTGCAGGTATGCCACCGTAATTGGCTCTTTGACGGCCACGTTCTTGGGCACGTAGACCAGGATCCCGTTGTTGATGCTGGCGGCATGCTCGGCGGTCAGGCGGTTCTCATCGATGGGCACGGCCTGGCCAAAGTATTTCTGCAGCAAGTCCCCATGCTTTTCCAAGGCCTCGGCCCAGTCGCAGACGATCACGCCTTGGGCGCGCAAGTCTTCGCACAAGTTCCGGGACCGGGTCAAGGAGCCTACCTGCAGCAGCTGCTGGTGGGCAAATTCAGGGGGAATGGCCAATTCCG
Organism: Lactobacillus porci; assembly: GCF_009695985.1. NCBI lineage: Bacteria > Bacillati > Bacillota > Bacilli > Lactobacillales > Lactobacillaceae > Lactobacillus > Lactobacillus porci. The sequence continues at coordinate 17,490 of NZ_VUMX01000026.1, read as the reverse complement.
GATCAGTCTGGTCTCTGGCCCCTAATTCCAAATCCCAGTCGCGGGAGTCGATCTTGTCAAAAACGGGCCGCTTGAGCGTCGGCGCCAGCGCGGCCGCCTTGGCCTGGATGCCTTTAAACCAAAGTGCTTCTTCCATCGCGGCCTCCTCAGACGTCTTCATCCGTCAGCTCAATCTTCAGGCCCAGCTCGTCGCGCAGCTTGCTGTAGCCTTCCGTTTCCAGGCGCTTGGCCAGCTCTGGCCCGCCTTCAGCGACCACCCGGCCGCCCATCATGACATGCACGACGTCAGGCACCACGTAGTCCAGCAGTCTTTGGTAGTGGGTGATCATCAAGGCGCCAAAGTCCTTGCCGCGCATCTTGTTGATGCCGCGGGAGACAACCTTTAAGGCATCGATGTCCAGGCCGGAGTCGATTTCGTCCAAAACGGCGAACTTGGGCTTGATCATCATCATCTGGAGAATTTCGTTGCGCTTTTTCTCACCGCCGGAAAAGCCGTGGTTGAGATAGCGCTGGCTCATTTCCAGCTTCATGTCCAGGAACTGCATGTTTTCATAGAGCTCCTTTAAAAAGTCCCGCATTGGCAGGGCATCATCTTCCGGGCGTCTGGCGTTGATGGCCCCGTGGATGAACTCGGCATTGGTGATGCCGGGGATTTCAGCTGGGTATTGCATAGCCAAAAACAGACCGGCTCGAGCCCGCTCGTCAACGGTCATGTCCAGGAGATTTTTCCCGTCCAAAGTCACGCTCCCCTGGGTCACCGTGTAGGCGGGATTGCCCATGATGGACTCAGACAAAGTGGACTTCCCGGTCCCGTTTGGCCCCATGATGGCATGGATTTCGCCGGTTTTCAGCTTGAGATTGACCCCTTGCAGGATCTCCTTGCCCGCGATGCTGACATGCAGGTCTTTGATCACTAATTCTGACATGATTCACCTCATCAATTAACAGTCATTGATTTAACAATTGCATTTGCTAAGCTGCTTGAGCAGCGTTTTCTACGCTAAACTCAAAATTTAGTGGGTATCTACTTTATAGCACACTAGGTCTAGTGGCTCAACCGCTGTAAACAAATTGAAAGATTCGATTTTTTGCTATGATAACTAGCAGCCCTGATGGCGGAAAGTACTTTTTTGCCAAAAACTCGCGGCGATGCTACAATTCTTCTTATCAAAATTAAAATTAGCTTAAGGAGTCCATCATGTCCGCAATTCAAGTCAAGCATTTTTCCGAATTGAGTCCCCGCGAAGTCTTCTGCCTCTCCCGGATCCGCGATGAGGTTTTCGTCGCCGAGCAAAAGATCACCGTCCCGGAGCTGGATGACGCCGACCTTGAGGCCTACCACGTCTTTCTCTTGAATGATGAGGCAACTGATGCCCTGGCCGCGGCCCGCTTCTTCTTGGAGGACGGCAAATATCTGATCGGCCGCGTGGCCGTGCAAAAGGCTGCCCGCCGCCAAGGCCTGGCTTCCAGGATGATGGCCGCCATTGAGCAGTACGTCAAAAGCCATGGTCTGGCTGACGCCGTCTACCTGCACGCCCAGGCCCAAGCCATCCCTTTTTACCTGGCCAATGGCTATGAAACAGCAGGCGAGCCCTTCATGGAAGCCGGCATCACCCACCAGCTGATGAAGAAGCAGCTGTAAGTCAATGCGAAAGCCGCGGTTCGAACAACTGCGGCTTTTTTCTTTGCAAAAAAAGAGTTGAGCGTTTGCTCCAATGAGCAAGCGTTCAACTCCGGATCATGTTTGCTTGTCTAAAAATTTCTTAGCCCCTAAGCAGGAAAGACAGATAAAAGCCACCGCAGATGATGGCCATGGCCAGGCAGAAGTAGGCAATCGCCACCGCCTGGCTTGGCACCTTGCCCTGGCCCGCCACGTCTTTGCCCTGCCGCAGGCCCAAAATGGCCAGGACTAAGCAGAGCAGGTTTCCAGTCAGCAATTGGCTGGCCACCTGCAGCTGCATGAAGCGGACATAATTGTCCCGGGTCTTGGTCAGCCGGTTCCAGTCCAGCCAGGAAATCACGCTGAGCAGGAAGTCACAGGCCCCGCTGATCAAGATTGCGGCAATCAAAGGACTGGCGTCCGCGTAGGCAAACAACGTCTTGCCCGCGATTCTGGCCCCCACTTCCAAGCACAGAATGTAAAACGATGGAATAAAGAACAAGATCAGACAATAGATCTTCAAAAATTGCATTGGCTTAGCTGCTTTTTCATGCATCAGAACTCTCACCTCAAATTAATCTCTACTGAAAATGATAACACGATTTGCAAGAAGCGCATAGCGCTTTCATCTGCCGGTAATTTGAAAAATCCGGTCAACTTTTTGGCTTGCATTGGAAACGAGTGTGCGGGGATGAGGTCGATTAGGCATTTTTTATATCTGATTCCCGAAAAGTACCCAACTGACGCGGGTTTCAAAAATCAAGCACACACAAAAACACCCATCTAAGCTAGATGGGTGCTCAAGGCGTGTCCCTCTTCAAGGTCAATGTCTTGCCAAGCGGAACGCTCCTTTCCAAATAATGAGAGAAGTGAGAAATAAGAAAAGTGTTTTTATGAGGAGTTAATTTAATAAGTTTAGCTGTACATCTCGTGATTGTACTTTAAGTGAGGATTTGTTCAGGCATTGCTGCCCAAAATCAACTTAGAGCTAATTGCTAGTCTTCGTCATTGTAGACAATTTCTTGCGCGTCGTCACCGTGGGCAACTTTGCGTGGGTTGACATCTTTGACTTCCTTCAACTTGTCCATGTTGGTGTAGACCACGATGACCGTGTTGTCGCGGCCACTCTTGGTCACTGCATCGATGTCCATGTCAATCAGCTTTTGCCCAGCCTTGACTTCGTCATCTTGAGCAACATGTACTTCAAATGGCTCGCCCTTCAGTTCCACGGTGTCAATCCCAAGGTGGAGCAGGATTTCCAGCCCCTCCTTGGTCGTGATCCCAATGGCATGCTTGGTTGGAAACAGCGTCGAGATCTTGCCATCCACTGGAGCAAAGATTTCCTTGGAACTTGGCTTAACCGCGAAGCCATCGCCCAGCATCTTTTGGGAGAAGACGTCATCTGAAACTTCAGTGATTGGGATCAAGTCGCCGTCTACTGGCGCCTTGATGACTGAAGCGGCACTGTCGCTACTCTTGTGGCCTTTTTTGAAGAAATTAAACATCGATATCAACTAACCTTTCATTGACTTAATGACGAGAATTAAATAAAAGACAAAACAGATTGCGAACAAGCCAAAGACCACATAGGCTAATGAAACTATCTGGCTTCTTTCTTGTTCCTGCTTGCTGGCCACGTCGCCTTGGCGGCGCAGACCGAGGACGGCGAAGAGCAGGCAAACCCAATTGCCTACCAGAAGCTGACTCCACAGCTGCAGCTTCATGAAGCGGACGTAGCTGCGACGGTTCTCCAAGAGCTCCCCGCTGTTGAGCCAGCAGAGGTAGCCCAGGAGAAAGTCGCAGGCCGCCACGATCAAGGAGACGCCCATATACGGACTGGAAGCAACAAACTTGAAGATGGTTTCCTTGGCCGCGGTTGCCCTGATTTCAAGCAAAACCAGGTAAAGCAAGGGGGCAAAGAAGAGGATCAAAGTATATATCTTCACCACTCTTTTCGGACTCAGGCCTGCTGACCTGGTAAATCTGTCCAGCAAATTTGCTGTTTTCTGCCGCATGGCTTATTCTCCTTTCTTATTCAGCCAGTTGTTGTATCCGTTGATCATCAGATCAACGAGCATATAGGCCGGGCTGAAGGCCCATTTTTGCGAGTCATTGTGACTCTCTTCGGTATATAGACTTGGCTGGAAGAAGAGGCTGTAGTCTGACAGGCTGGCCAGCCGGTTCTCCTTGATGATGGTCAGGGAAGTCAGGCGGAAGCGGTCATTCAGGATCCGCAGCTCTTCCAGCTCATCGCACAATTCCTTGTTTTCCCCGGAGAAGGAGATTACGAACAGGAGGTCATCAGCCTTCAGCCACTGCCGGGACATCTTCAGCTCATCAATCGCGGATGGCAAGACGATGGTCGGCTTATTGGTGTTCACCAGAAGCTGGTGGGACATATAAGTGGCAATTGAGTGCTGCTGCCAGCCTGTCGTGTAAATGTAAACGTTGTTGGCCTCGCGCAGGCTCTGATAGAATTTCTCCAAATCCAGGGTCTTAAAGTAGGCGATTTCGGCACGGATATTTTTCGTCAGCCGGTTGATAAAAGTCTCCTGCAGCTTAGCTCCCTGACTTTCACCCCGGGACAATTCCGCCAGCTCATACTTCAATTCACTATACCCGCTCAAGCCAATTTTCTTGCATAAGCGGAAAATGGCTGATTCTGATACATACAGCTTGGCAGCGAGCTTAGTCAAGCTAAGCTCACTGCAAGCCTGGGCATTATCCAAAAGATAATTCAATACTTTCTTGTCAGAAGGATTCAAATCTCCCGCGTGGTCATAAATTTTAGCTCTAATACCTGCCATACAAAACTTACCTCTTCTATAAAAGCTGTCTTCGCAGTCCCAAGTCACTATAACCGATAGATTATTAAAAAGAACTCAGACTGGAATGATTCTCATCTTTATAGAATAGCACGTTTTGCAGTCAACAGGTATCGCTTTCATAGACCGTGCCGCAGATTTGTCGCTTTTAGGCAATTGGTCTACATCAATTCCTTCATCTTTTCGATGACGCGTTCAACATTGATGCCGTCAACGATGTCAAATTCGTTGTTTTCCTTCTTTTGCAGGGCGCTAGCGCCGACCTCCTTGAATTCGGCTTCTGAAGCAACCTTGCTTGGGTCAAAGACGTGGACTCTTACTCTAGTTGAGCATGAAATCAGGTCCTTGATGTTGCCCTTGCCACCCAGCAGGTCCAGGTAGCCGGTAGCCCGCTCTTCATCTGGGTCAGCTTCAGTCTTCTTGACCGTGCTGCCGCTGTCAGCGATGATGGCTTCAATTCTTTCCAGAACTTGGGCTACGTCCAAGCCGACGATAACTTGCAGGGCATCCCCGTGACGGACAACCCCAACTGCCTTGTTCTTCTTGAAGGCAGCGTCCGGACCAACCTTTGATGGGTCCTTGACCGTGATCCGCAGACGGGTCGCGCATGAAGTAATTTCAGCAATGTTTTCTGGCCCGCCAAGCAGAGTAGTGTAGGCAGTAGCTCTGGCAATGTATGGGTCGTTTGAGTTTTCACCGGCAGCTTCGGCAGCCTTTTCAGCAGCCTTGGCTTCCTTGTATTCCTTCTTGCTCAACAGCTTTACGTCTTGGTCGTCAGCTTCACGGCCTGGAGTCAGGTAGTTGTACTTGACGATCATGAACTTGAAGATGAAGTAGATGATTACGGCGTAGATAATCCCGATAATGAATTGGGCCAAGTATTGGTGCCAGTGGTTAGCCCAAAGCGGCAGCCAGTTCATTGAGGCAATCCCGATCGCACCGTCAGTCATTTGACCAGAAACCCCGAAGATGTACATCGTGGTGTTCATCGTGGCAGCAATGACTGAGTAGATTACCCAAAGGATTGGCGCAGCAAACAGGTAAGTAAAGTCAACTGGTTCGGTAATCCCGGCCAGGAATGAAGTCAAAGCGGCAGGAATCAGCAAAGCCTTGGTCTGATTCTTCTTGTTCTTCTTGGCAGTGTGCATGAAGGCCAAGCAGATAGCTGGAACCAGGAAGACCTTTTCGTTACCGTAAAGCATGAAGCCCATGTTTGGTGCCAAAGTCCGCAGGGACTTAGTTGATTCGGCAAATTCAGTCAAGTGCTTCAGCCACCATGGTTGCAGACCACCAGCAACTACGGCTGGGCCGTATTGGAATGGAATGTAGACCAAGTGGTGCAAGCCAGTTGGAATCAAGACTCTGTTCAGGAAGTTGAAGATCCAGATCCCGATCAAGCCACTGTGGGCCATGAAGTCTTGCAAAGCAGTGATGCCCATTTGTACCTTTGGCCATACCAAGCAGGTCAGGAAGGCAACTGGGAACATCGTGATGAAGCCCAAGATTACGACGTAGGCTGAACCTTGGAAAGTACCAAGCCATTCTGGCAATTTCTTGTCAAAGTAGCGGTTGTGCAGCCAGACAACAATGCCGGCGATAACCAGGGAACCAACGATACTGGTGTCCAAAGTCTTGATACCACCGATCATGTTCAAACCTTGGTTAGTAGCGTTAGCTACGATTTGGGTGTTGGCAAAGTCCTTGATCCCAAAGAATGAGCCCCAGTGGGTCAGGAAGCCAGCGATAAAGTAGTTAAAGGTCCAGTAGGTAACCAATGATTCCATGGCTGCCCGCCCTTGGGCCTTCTTGGCCAAGCCGATTGGCAGACCGACGACGAACAGGACGTCTACCTGGTTGAAGACCGTCCAGCCACCTTGCTGGATCGTGTCCCAGAAGCCGTACCAAAAGGTATTAGGGTTGGCCAGCCCACCAAAGATGGCTGGGTTGTTAAGCAAACTCGTCAAGGCAACCACAATACCTGAGAACGAGAAGAGCAAGACTGGCACGAACATTGCCGCACCGAATCGCTGCAGTTTCTGCATCATAAGCAATTTCCTCCCTTCAAAAAAGCGACCTTAGCAAATTTCGAATTTGACTAGGTCCTCTTCTACATTGCTTATTAGATTTATATTGATTTTTATTTCAATTCATTCCGACTTATTTCAAGTCTGGCCAGTAAGGCTTGTTGACGACCATCATGTCATCCAAGATCTTCTTGGCGATCGTGGCGTCTGGAACAGTCTTGTTCAAGGCGAAGGCTTGGAGCATCTTGATGTAAGACTTTTGCTCGTAAGCATCAACGACCAGCTTTTCGCAGGTAACCTGTTCCATCATCAAGCCTAATTGGAAGCGACCGGCAGGGCCGACGCAGATTGGCTGAACGCCGTCAGCACCGAAGAGGCAAGGAACCTCGACGATCGCGTCGTCTGGGAAGTTGGAGATGGCCCCATTGTTTGGAATGTTGGCCAGGAACTTCTCGTGGGTGTTGAAGGCAATCGCGTGGCAGATGTCAATGATGTAGTTGGAGTGCACCGCGCTTTCCCAAAGGTTGCCCTTGGCCGTGCCTTCCTTAACGATCCGCTCGCATTCGCCGAAGACGATCTTTTGCCGATACTCCAGAATTTCATCGGTTCTGGTGTAGTGCGGGTTGGCATTGTCAACTTCATACTTCGGGAAGTAGTAGTACTGCATGTAGTTGTTCGGCAAAGTTGTCGGATCCATGGCATAGCAGTCCTTGACCTTCTTGAAGGTTGCAACCCAGCTGGCTTCGGTTTCCTTGTCAAAGTCCCCGCCAACGTAGTAGCCGTTGTCCTTGACGTATTCCTTCAGCCGCGGCATCAAGTCTTCGCCGGTCTTCTTGTTTCTAACGCCCTTCCACCAGCCGAAGTGGTTCAAGCCATAGTAGGTGAAGTCCAAATCCTTGTAGGAGTTCAAGCCAACGATGGCTGCCATCCGGCCCATGTCGTCGATTGGCATGTCGCAGATGTTGATGATCTTGGCATTTGGCCGGAAGCGCCGGCAAGCTTCTGAAACGATGGCGATCGTGTTTGAGTAGTTGACCATCCAAGCGTTTGGCGAATACTTCTCCATGTAGTCGATGATTTGGATGATGGCTGGGATGGAACGCAAGCCATAAGCCATGCCTCCGGGGCCGGTCGTCTCCTGGCCGTTGACCCCGTATTTCAAAGGAATCTTTTCATCGTGGCTGCGCATTTCGTACTTGCCGACCCGAATCGACCCCAAGACAAAGTCAACGTCCGTGAAGGCTTCTTCAGGATCCGTGGTGTATTCAAATTCAACGCCAGGCTCCTTTTCCTTCATGATGATCGCGCAAGCATCGCCGATCTTCTTCTGCCGTTCAGCATCGATATCGTAGAGCTTGAGCTTCCTCAACGGGAATTTATCTTGGTTCGCGCAGAGGCTGATTACAAAGCCTGGCGTGAAGGTGCTCCCACCACCCGCGATAACTACTGAAAACTTCTTGTCTGACATAATAAAGTAATTGCTCCTTTATTTTTATTACTAACAGAACTTTTTCCTAATACACATTTCGCCGTCACAGCGATCTGTTTTTTCAGCCAGCCGGCAAAGCTTTTCCTCAATACTTTGTGAGCTAACTTTCAATTGTTATTATGACACCGTTTCCACGGATGTGAAGCGTTTTCTGAAAGAACGTATCAAATTTCAGCATTTGATATTTGTTTCATTTTGCCGAAATATATTTCAGTTTTTTTCTCACTGGCGCCAAGTGGCTAAAGCCATGACCTGCCTGGTTTTATAGTCCTTGTTCCTTTTACAGGCAATTGGCCTAGTCCGAAAACGCGAAACGAATTTCTTACATTTTTTCAATTTATCTGAAAGAAATTTCGCTTGCTCGAAACGTTCACAAGCACCGCGGCATATACAAAAGCAAATGCAAAAACAGGTCCAGAATCTGTGGTTCTGAACCTGTTTATTGCGTCTATAGACTTATTTCTGCTAAATCCGGTACTTGCGCCGCAATTCCCGGTCCTGATCGCGCTTCTTGATGCTTTCGCGCTTGTCGTAGTCCTTCTTCCCTTGGGCCACGCCAATCAGGACCTTGGCAAAGCCATGCTTGAGGTAGACCTTCAGCGGCACGATGGTCATCCCCTGCTGGGCCTTGGCTTCCGCCAGCTTGCGGATTTCCTTCTTGTGCAGCAGCAGGCGGCGACTGCGGAGGGGATCATGGTTCCAGCGGTTCCCTTCCTTGTACTCGGCAATATGCACGTTTTCCAAGAAAGCGGACCCGTTGATGATCTGCACGTAGCCATCCCGCAAGGTGATCCGGCGGGCGCGCACGGACTTGATTTCCGTCCCCGTCAGGGCAATCCCGGCTTCATAGGTCTCCTTGATAAAGTAGTCATGCCGGGCCTGGCGGTTTTGGGCAAGGAGGTTTTCTTCAGTGCCTTTTTTCTTCATCAATGTTCACCGTCTTTCCGCTTTAGTGGCTTGGCCGCTTGCGCCCCCGGCTCTCGCTTTGGCGCAGGCGCTGGCCGCGGTTGTTCTTGCTTGGCTTATGGCGCCGGTCCCCGCTCTTGTCGCGGTAGCTGCCGTAATTGCGCCGACCCTTGCCGCCGTTGCCGCCAGCGCGGCCCCCGCGGCGGTTTTGCCCCCGGTCGCCGCGCGGGCGCTTCTTGGCTTCTGGGTCGTCAATCTCAAAGTCCAGCTGGTGCTGCTCAACGTTGGCGTTGATCAAGACCACCTTGATTGGCATCCCCACCTTGAACTGCTTGTGGTTGGTCCGGCCGGTCAAGGTCATCCGCTTTTCGTCATAAGTGTAGTAGTCGTCAGTCAGGTTGGAAATGTGGATCAGGCCTTCCACGGTGTTTTCCAGTTGGACGAACATCCCAAAGCTGGTGACTGAAGAGACGACGGCGTCGAACTTGTTGCCGACCTGGTCAGCCATGTATTCGGTCATCTTCAAGTCGTTGGTGGCCCGTTCGGTATCGATTGACCGCCGCTCTTGGGTAGAGGTCTGGTCCGCTACGTCTGGCAATTCAGAAGCAAAGTGCTGCTGCACCTTTTCGCCAGTGCCTTCTTCCAGGTAGGCATGGATCATCCGGTGAACCATGGTGTCTGAGTAGCGGCGGATTGGCGACGTAAAGTGGGTGTAGTACTTGGCCGCGATCCCAAAGTGGCCCAGCGGGTCTTCTGAGTAGTGGGCCTGCTTCAGGCTGCGCAGCATCATCATCTGGACCACGGCCTCTTCCGGGGTGCCCAGGGTCTTGGTGACGATGTTCTGCAAGTCCTTAGGCTTCACGTCGTTTGGATCAGCCTTGACGTTCAGGCCGAAAGCCCCGCAGAATTCAAAGAAGCTGGTAATCCGGTCAGCTTCTGGCGTTTCGTGCACCCGGTAGAGGAAGGGCACGTGCTTCTTGAAGTAGGCTTCAGCCACCGTTTCGTTGGCCATCAGCATGAAGGATTCGATCATCTTTTCGGCCGTGCCCCGGTTGCGCAGGACGATGTCGACTGGCTTGCCTTTTTCATCGACGATGATCTTGGCCTCCGGCTCTTCAAAGTCGATGGCCCCGCGGGCATGACGCTGCTGGTACAGGGCTTCGTGCAGCTGGGCCATTTCCTTGAGCATTGGCCGGACCTTAACGTACTTCTCTTCCAAGTCGCTGTCAGGCACGTCCTCTTTCAGGGCCTGGTTGACCTTGTTGTAGGTCAAGCGGCCGTGGGAGCGCATGACGGACGGGTGGATGTCATAGCTGACCCGCTCGCCGTTAGGCGTGATTTCCATGTCGCAGGACAAAACCAAGCGGTCAACGCCTTCGTTCAAGGAACAGATCCCGTTGGACAGGCGGAATGGCAGCATCGGGATGACCCGGTCAACCAGGTAGGTTGAGTTGCCCCGGGCAAAGGCTTCCCGGTCCAAAGGCGTCCCTTCCTTGACGTAGTGGGCCACGTCGGCGATGTGCACGCCCAAGTGGTAGTTGCCGTTGTCCAGTTTCCACAAGACGACCGCGTCGTCAAAGTCCTTGGAGTCGTCGCCGTCAATCGTTACGGCTGGCTGGTCGGTAATGTCCCAGCGGCCTGGCTCCTGCTTCTCTTCCGGCAGCACGTGGTCCGGGATGGCATTGGCCTGGTCCAGGGCATCCTGCGGCCAGTCGACTCTGATGTCGTGCTCAGCCACGATGGACATGATGTCAACGCCTGGATCGTTCTTGTTGCCGATGATCTTGACCACGGCCCCGGTCATCCGGTCTGGCAAGTCTTCAGACGGATAGTCCTTGATGGAGACCTTGACCATGTCGCCCAATTGCGGGATCAGCCCGTTTTCTGACACGTAGACCTTGTATTGCTTGAACTTCTTGTTGGTGGAAGTGACATAGCCGGCAAAGTGGCTGAGCTTGACCTGGATGTCTTCCAAAGGCGTGTACTCGCCGACAATGGCATCGACGCCCCGCTCCAGAATCTGTACGACCTGCCCTTCAGGCCCCTTGCCGTTCCAAGGGTTGCCGCCAGCGGTGATCTTGACCTTGACCCGGTCGCCGTCCAGGGCCAATTTGGTGAAGTCAGAGCTGATAAAGACGTCATCAGCGTCTTCCTCGTCCAGGCGGACAAAGCCAAAGCCCTTGTCGTTGGCGCGGAAGACCCCTTCCACGATGGTGTTTTCCTGGGCCAGCTGGTAGCGGCCGTTGCCATCGGTGATGATCTTCTTTTCATGTTCCAGGTAGGCCAAGGCCTTGACCTGGTCGGTAAAGCTCCCCAAGTGGCTGCGGCGGGCCATTTTTTCAATCTGGTCTACCTTGAACTGCTTCTGGGGATTGTGGCGAAAAATTTCTAAAATGCCCGCCAATACGGTTTCGTTTTGGGTCATTGAATTACTCCATTTCCAGCTTTAAGTTAAAAAAAGAGCCTCCCATCTGGCGATCGGGAGGTTCTGGGATTATTTAGAAGACAGAATTGCCAAAATAATCGAAAAAGCGAAGAACAGGACCAACAATACTGAGGTCACCTTTTCCATAAAGGCTTCAAAGCCCCGCTTCTTGGTCTGGCCGCTGAATACGGCACCGCCTGACAAAGCGTTCAAGGCATCTTGCTGCTTCTGTGGTTGCATCATTGTCGCAAAAATAATCAGCACTGAAACAATGATCAACAGCGTCATAATAAAGTTGTACAATGCACTGCCTCCAATTTATTCTACAGTTACTAAACTAGTTTATCATAGCTTGGCATCAATTAACAGGTGAATGCCGGCGATTTTTGCCTTATTTTGCCTTTTTCTTGCTGGACTGCCGCAGTTCCGGGGCATCGGTCTTGTAGAGGGCCTCGGCGTCCTTCTTCTTGCCCAGCTGGCTCTTTAAGGTCGACTTTTCGTGGCTGCCTTTTTCCAGCTTGGCTAAAGCGTCAGCCTTGTTGTAGTCGTAGTCTTCTGCCTTGGTGGTCTTAAACCAGCTTGGCTTGTAGAAGCGCAGCAGGTTGCCGGTCATCACCCGGTCCGACAGGGACAATTGCGCCAGGGCCCGGTTGCCCAGCAGCTTGGCCTTGGCCAGATCCTGCTCGTTTTTGACCCGGCGGCCGGTCTTGGTGTAGTAGTAGGACGAAGCCACCTTGGTAAACTCAGGCGAAATGTAGTTGCCGTTTCTCTGGGCAACGAGCTGGGGGTTCTGCCGGCTGAGCAGGTCATGACCAAACAGCATCAGGTCATTGCTCTTGATGCCAAGCAGGTTCAGCAGCGTCGGCATCACGTCGATCTCGCCGCCATAAACGTGCTTGATCCCGCCCTTCAAGCCAGCGGCATGGATCATCAGCGGCACCCTTTGCTGCTGCTGGTCATCAAACTCCCCATAGGACTTCTTGCCGGTCAAGATGGCCATGGCCTCGTTGTGGTTGTTGGAAATCCCGTAGTGGTCCCCGTAGAAGACCAGCAGGGTCTTTTTGTCCAGGCCGGTCCGCTTCAGCCAGGCCATGAACTCGCCGATGGCCTGGTCCAGGTAGTGGGCCGTCTGCACGTAGCCATCGACCGTGTTGTCGTTGGTGTCCGTCTTGGCAATGGACGCGTTCTGTTTGTCCAGGTCATATGGGTAGTGGTTGGTGACAGTGATCAGCTTCAAATAAAAAGGCTGGGGCAATTCAGCGATATACTTGGCCGACTGTTTGAGGAAGATCTTGTCCTTCAAGCCGTAGCCCAGGTACCAGGAATTCTGGTAATTGTAGTAGTTCAAGGACATGAAGTACTGGTAGCCAAAGGACTTGTAGGCGTTGTTCCGGTTCCAGAAGCTCCCGCTGCCCCCGTGCATGACGGCTGTCGTATAGCCGCCCTTTTGCTTGAGGATGGCCGGCATGGATTCAAAGACATTGCTGGTCCCATAGGTCGTCATGGCCGACCCGCTCTGCACCCCGAAGAGGGAGTTTTCCAGCATCATTTCCGCGTCCGAGGTCTTCCCCTGGCCGACCTGGTTGAAGAAGTTGTCAAAAGCCAGGGTATCCTTGGCGTGGTAGAGCTTGTTCAGGTTGGGGGTGACCTCCTTGCCCTTCCACTTGTAGTCAATCAGAAACTGCTGGAAGGACTCCAGGTGGATCATGATCACGTCCTTGCCCTTGGCCACGCCCGTGTATTGGGCATTTGGCGCCACGCGGTTCTGCTTGAGGTACTTCTTGACGGCCGCCAGATCCGAGCTCTTGGCGTTGGCCATCTGGGCATTGGTCTGGACCGTCTTGATCCCGTCATAGACCGCGTATTCATTGATCCCCAGGTACTTGACGATATAGTTGTTGTCAAAAGTCCGCGTCAATAGGCCGGAGCGATCATGCTGGGCCAAAAGCAGGTTGACCCCCATCAAGATCAGGGCCAGGACCTCAATCAAGGTCTTGAGCTGCCAGCTCTGCGGCTTCAGATCCATCTTAATAACCTTGCAGGCAAGCAGGAGGGTCATGACGATCGGGTCTAGAAAGGCCAGAAAGTCAGTCGGCTTGATGATGCCGGCAATGCTTTTGCCCAAGTTCTCCGAAGCTGCCCCTGAGTTCTGCATGAGCGAGAAGGACAGGAAGTTGGAGAACTCCCGGTAGTACAAGATATTGGCAAACAGCCAGGTCGCCAGCAGGAAGTCGATGACGATCATGGTCCAGTAAGACTTGCGCCCCTTCAGCAACATTCCCAGCCCCAGCAAGAGCATCCCTGACGGGATAGGGTTAAGCAAGAGCAGGAACTGCTGCATGGGGCCCGCTGCCCCCAAGGTAAACTTGGTCAGGTAGATCCCATAGGTCTTAAGCCAGTAAAACAGCACGATCAGCACGAAAAAGCCGGTCTTCGATTCGCGCAGCCAAGTGCCGGCGCGTTTGATTTTCTCCATAGCAGCCGCCTTTCTAAGCTAATCCGCGTCCTGCAGCTTCTTGGGCTTGAAGGTCCAGCCGATGACGCCCAGAAGCATGCCGAAGAAGTAGGTCGCGAAACGCCAGATGAACATGGCCAGGACCAGGGTTCCTGATTGGTCGATAAATGATGCAAACAGGGTCTGGAAGCTGAATTCCGCGCCCCCGCTGGCCCCTGGCAGCGGAATGACGGCCATGAACATGATGATCATGATCGTCATCAAAGTGACGTTGGCCCAAGAGGCTGAAAGCCCCAGGGACCACAGGGTCAGATAAGGGATCGAGTAGTACAAGAGCAGCTGGACTACCGTCAAAGCCGTGGCGGCAGCCAGTTTCCGCTTCTCCTGCTTGAGAACCTGGCTTTCCCGGTAGAAGGCCTCAACCTGGTCCAGGGTCCCCCGCTCCAGCTTGTCGACGGTTGCTTTTTTCATAAACTTGCGCAAAAGCCGCATGCACCAAGCAACGGCCTTGCGGCACCAGTCATGGGCAAACATGGCCACCAGCAGCAGGATGATCGATGACAAGTGCATCAAGAAGCCCAAGAGGATAAAGACGGCCAGGCCGGCGAATTTAGTGGCGACCAGTCTGAAGCCAAAAATAAAGGAAGTCAGGTAGGCAAACAGGACCACCAGCTGGTAGATGATGAACTTCATCATCAGCAAGGACGTGGCCCGTCCCCCTTTCATCCCCATTTCGACCATGGCTGCCAGCTGTGAAGGCTGCCCGCCCGTAGCCATTGGGGTGATCCCGTTAAACAGGGCCTGAATCAGCGGGATCCGCTGGTAGGACCACCAAGAGCGCTTGGCCGCGCCAGGCTTTTCCGCCAAGACCCGCAGAATTCCTGCTTCGCAGACAAAGGACAGGAACATGGCCAAAAAGGTCAGCAGCAGGCGCCAGGGAACGATCTTTGAGGCCGCCGCCAGCAAAGTGGCAACGGGCGTATTTTTTAAATCGAGATATAAAACGAGGGCACTGACCGCCAAGACGACCAGAACCCCCCACCATTCTTTCTTATTCATAGCGAATCTGTCCAAGCTCCCGGCCCAACTTGTACTGTTCTTGGTAAAAGTCGCGCCAAATCTCCGTCAGGTGGTCTTCAGAATACTGGGCACTGGCCGCTCTTGACAAGTCCTGGTACTGGGCCAGGATTTCTGGGTGCTCCTTGGCAAAGCGCAGGCGCGTGTTCAGCTCCACGAAGTCCTTGCCGGACATGTAATAGCCATCAATGATCGCCCGGTAGAGGTCCAAATCCCGCAAAAGGACTGGCGTCCCGCAACTGAAGGCCTCCAAGACGGACATCGGGAAGAGCTCGTCAAATGACGGCAGCAGGAACAAGTCCGCCACGTTCAAGTAGTCAACCAGCTTTTCCCGGTCAATGATGCCCGTGAACTTGAGGTTCTGCGGCGGATTGTCGACCAGCTTCTTGAAGTGGTCGTAGCCGTCAGTGATTGGCCCGAAAGAGAAGCCGCCGGCCCAGATGAACTGGATGTCCGGGTTGGCCAGAGCCAGCTTGGCAAAATCATCCACGCCCTTTCTCGCTTGCACCTGCCCGTCGCCAAAGACGACGAACTGGTCCAGCGGCAGTCCCAGCTCCTTTCTGACGGCGTTCTTTTTGGCCTGGGATTCCTCATAGAATTCGCTCTTGGCCACGAAGTTAGGGATGTAGCGGACCTTGTCGCGGTCAATTCCGTAATCGGCCAGCTTGTCTATGAAGATCGGGTTGACGACCACGATCTGGTCCATCCGCTTGTAGAAGTCGATGACGTACTTGTAGAAGACCTCCTTAGCCATCCCTGGCAGCTTGATCGACCCCTCCAGGGTATCCGGCAAAAAGTGGACGTAGCCGATCTTGCGGCCGCGGGCCGGAGAAAAGCTGTTGGCATAGTAGGTCGGGTTGATCGTGTGATAGTGGGTCAAGTCGCTTGCGCCATAGCGGTTGATCGTGACGTAGAAGTCATCGACCAGGCGGGTTCTGAGCAGGCGGATCAGCTCCTCATAAGCCGCGCCAACCCCTTGGCCGGCAACTGAGTCTGCCTGCGAAAACATGTTAATTCTGATCATGTGCTGCCTCGCTTAATTGATAGTTGTCGATTGCATACTGGTAAAACTTGCAAACCTCACTGGCAAAGTGGCTGGCGGAGATCTCCGTCATCTTCTTGGCCAGCAGGTCCGCGGGCACGTGCTGGCGGCCAGCGCGCAGGTAAGCCAAGATCTGCTCTTCCATTTCCCGCGGCGTTTCAAAGGTCATGCCGTAGATCGGATCATCAAAGACCCCTTCCGTGTAGTCGGTCTTGTAGACCACGCAGCGAGTGCCGGAGCCTAAGGCCTCAATGTAGGTCAAGCCCTGGGTTTCCGTGTCGCTGGCGGACACGAAGAGGTCCGCCATCTTGTAGTAGCTGCCGACCTCTTCATGGGCCACGTTTCCGGCAAAAATCACGCTGTCCTCCAAGGTGAGCCGCTCTACCTGGTCCTTTAAGACGTCCACATCCGGGCCATCGCCCGCGATGACGTAGACCAGGTCAGGAAATTCTTCCAAAAGCTCCGGCATGATCCGCAGGATCCGGTCGATTTTCTTTTCCGCGGCTACCCGGCCCAGAGTCAGCATTACCGGCGCCTGCGGGTCTATCCCCAATTTCTCGCGCAGATCGCCTTTTACAGGGCCGCTGATGGCACCCACGTCTACGCCAGTAGGAATCACCCTCACTGGGATCTCCACCCCGTAGCGGGCCAGCAGCTTCTCTACCCGCTTGGAAGGCGCGATGACCCCGTCCATGTTCTTCAAGTAGGCCTTGGTGAACTGCTTGACGTGGACCGGCTTGAGCAGGTGCCCGTTCAAGACGTAGTGCAGGTAGTCCTCGTACATGGTGTGGTAGGTGTGGATGGCGGGGATACCCAACTGGTGGGCAACGTACTTGCCGATCATTCCCATGGAGAACTCGGTTTGGGTATGGACGATGTCCAAGTTGACTTCCTTAGCCACCCGGGTCGCCTCAAAAAGCCCCCGCAGGGCAATCCGCCGCTCGGAGAAGCCGACGAAGGGGATGGACCCGAAGCGGAAGATGTTGGCTTCAACCGTATCCTTGTCCACGTTGGGATCGGTCGTCGTAAAAATAAAGACGTTGTGTCCCTGCGCCTCTAGGGCTTCCTTCAAGGTCTTGATTGAAGTCGCGACGCCGCTGTTCTGCGGAAAGTAGGTGTCCGTATACAAGCCGATGTTCATAAATTACCTCCATACTAAGGAACATTATAGAGAATCGCCAAACAAGGTGCAAACCGTGACCACGGCCCGCAAGAAAACTTAATAGAAAACATAAACATTGCTGGCAAAAAGCAAAGAAAAAACGACCCAGTTGCCTGAGTCGTTTAAAAAGATAGCGGTGATCGGGGTCGAACCGATACGTCCGTAATGGACACCAGATTTTGAGTCTGACGCGTCTGCCAATTCCGCCACACCGCCATAATGCTAAAAGTAAATATGCAGCCCCGCTGCCCTTGCACTAAGCAAGAAAAAACCGCTTCAGTTGCTGAAGCGATTAAAAATAGCGGTGATCGGGGTCGAACCGATACGTCCGTAATGGACACCAGATTTTGAGTCTGACGCGTCTGCCAATTCCGCCACACCGCCATATTTACTTTTCAGCTCGCTTGGCTTACCAAGCTTAAGGC
>NZ_VUMX01000025.1:0-27859 GCF_009695985.1 Lactobacillus porci | reverse complement strand
AGGACTTGGTTGCGCTGATGTGCATAAACCAGTGCTTGCCGGATTTAAGAATCCTGGCAGTGCCAAAAGTCCATTCGTCATTCAGATACTGCTCAAAGCCGGGCATGGCAATCTCGCATTCAATCCGTCCGTCAAGGGTGTTGACGGACACGATCTTGCCGTTCTGCTTAAAGGAATAGTCCCGGCCTCTGACCTCATCCAGCTGCGGTCGCTTAAAGAAGATTGGCTTCCAAAGCCAGTCAAGATCGCGCTGAACAGCATAGCAGCCCTCGCCTTGGGGCGCATTGATGTCGTGGATTTTATACGGCTTTTGACCAAGCTGAGTTTGAACAGACTTGTATCTAGCAATAACGGTCTTCAAAACAGACTGAGCCATTTGGGATCTGAGGCTGAACTTCTGTCGCAAGTCGGAGTAGAGTGCTTTGTTCAGCTTTGCCTGGCGGAGTTCAAAGTCATGCTCAAAAACATATTGGGATACGAAGTTGCAACCCTGTCTGTAAATTTCCATGCTGTCTGCCAGCGATTTGGCATTGTCGGAACTGGCCACCTTGATGTGAGCTTTAATGGTCAAAGAAATTTCCATTGGTCATGCCCCCCTTCACTAAATATATTATAATACCAAACTGGTGAAAACGGCCACTGGAATACTAATTATCTAAAGAATTTAGAAAGGAGAAAGGCGCGCTCCCCCCTCGATTGAAATCGAAGGTTTCCGCGCGCTACATATTTATGAAAAATTGCAACCGGCTGACGGCAATTACGGGCATCTTAATCGTCCTGGCCTTTGCCGCAAAATGGTTATTTAAAAGTGAAACAGCAGAGTCCGGCCTGCTCCTGGCCGCCTCCCTCATCGGCGGCTTCCCGATCGCCGCATCCGCTTGGCAGGCCCTGAAAGTCAAAGTCATCAGTATCGACTTGCTGGTGACCCTGGCCATCTTAGGTGCCTTCGTCATCCAGGAATTCGAAGAATCCGCCATCGTGGCCTTCCTCTTCTTGTTTGGGGCCTATCTTGAACAAAAGACCCTGGCCAAGACCCGGTCAGCCATCAAGGAACTGGTGGAGATGGTGCCGGAAACCGCCCTTCGGCAGACGGCGGACGGCGACTTTGAAGAAGTTGACTTAGACGACCTGGACGAAGGGGACATCCTTTTGGTCAAGACCGGCGGCAAGATCCCGGTTGACGGGGAAGTCGTCTTCGGCTTCGGGACGGCCAACGAAGCAAGCATTACCGGTGAATCCATGCCTTTAGGCAAAAAGCCCGGTGACCCGGTCTACGCCGGCACTATTTTGGAAAACGGGACCATCCGGATCAAGGCGGAAAAAGTCGGGGATGAAACGACTTTTGGCAAGATCATCGAACTGGTCGAAGAAGCCCAGGACTCCAAGTCCCAAGCTGAGCGTCTAATTGACCGCTTCTCCAAGTACTACACCCCAGTCGTCCTGCTCCTGGCCATTATTGTTGGCCTCATCAGCCAAGACCTGGAACTGGCCGTAACCATCCTGGTTCTCGGCTGCCCAGGTGCCTTGGTCATCGGGGTTCCGGTTTCTAACGTGGCCGGGATCGGCAACGGGGCCAAGCAGGGGATTCTTTTTAAAGGCAGTGAAGTCATCACCAAGTTCAGCAAGGTCGACACGATCATGTTCGACAAGACCGGGACCTTGACTTACGGCGATCCCCGGGTCAGCCAGGTGAAAAAGTACGGCCAGGGCCAGCTGGCTGAACAGCTTTTGGTCAGCGTGGAAAAAGAATCTGCCCATCCCTTGGCGAAAGCCATCACTGGCTACTATGAAGACCTGGAAGCGAAAGAAGTTGAAGCTTCCCAGGTCCTCCAGGGCGGCGGGATCGTTGCTCAAGTAGCTGGCCAGCAGGTCCTGGTCGGCAACCGCTACCTGCTTGACCAGTACCATGTCCCGGTCACAAAAGAAATGGAAAAGGACCTGGAAGAGCTGGCAAGTGCAGGCAATTCCCTGGTTCTGGTAGCTGTTAACGGGCGGCTGGAACTTGCTTTAGGCTTAAAGGACGAGATCCGGGCTGGGGTCAAGGAAGACTTGGCTGCTTTAAAGAAGCTGGGCGTCAAGAACCTGCTCCTCTTGTCCGGTGACAACCAGAAGACGGTTGACCTGGTAGCGGAAGAACTGGGCCTCACTGAGGCATATGGCCAGCTTTTGCCAGAAGACAAGGCCGAATTTGTCAAAAAGCGGCAGGCAGCCGGTGAAATCGTGGCCTTTGTCGGCGACGGGATCAACGACAGTCCGTCACTGGCCCGGGCAGACATCGGGATTGCCATGGGCAGCGGGACTGACGTGGCAATTGAAACCTCAAACGTGGTCCTCATGAACGGCAGCTTTGACCGGATTCCGCGGGCTCTGGCCCTAGCTAAGGCTACCCGGCGGAACATGATTGAGAACATCACCATCGCCCTGGCTGTCGTAGCCGTCCTGCTGGTCAGCGTGTTAGCCAGCTCATGGATGAACATGGCCATCGGGATGTTTGTCCACGAAGGCAGCATCCTGGTTGTAATCTTAAACGCCATGCGCCTTCTGGCCTACCGGTCAAAATTACAAAAATCGCGAAAGTTGATAGAAAACAATTTTTCTCAAGCAGCAGGCCCGTATACTAAGGGCATTGAAAGTATCCAATAGGAAAAAGAAAGGACAAGAAATCATGCAAAAAGCAATTTTACAACTCGAAACATTAGCCTGCCCGACCTGCATGCAGAAAATCGCGGGGGCCATCGCCAATGTCGACGGGGTTGAAAAGACCAGCGTCAAGGTCCTCTTCAACGCAAGCAAGGCCAAGGCCAGCTTCGATCCGGACAAAACCAATTTGGACACGATCACTCAAGCCGTGAAGAATATCGGCTATGACGTCTTGAAGGCCAGCGCTAAATAAGAGAAAAAGCAAAAACAAGAAAAACTAAAGGAGAAAAATGATGATCAAGGAATTTTTTGCCAAGAACGATGAAATGTTAGACTTATATACGCAAGCAATTACCAAGGCCCACGGCGCCCACCATCCGGAAGTCTTTGAAGTCCGCAAGGTTTACGAAGACATTCAAAAGAAGGTGAAAGCCGGCCAGGAAGACTTAACTGCCGACTTCAGCAAGCTGCGGGCTTTGACCGCGGATTACGCCATTCCGGCCGACGCCTGCGGGGCGATGACTAAGACCTACCAGACCCTGGAAGAATTCGACCACTTGGTCCAGGGCTAATTTTTACCAGCAGAGGAGAGCAAAATGCAGCATATATGTGTCAGCCTGGTTCCATTATTCGCGGACCTGCCAGAAAAAGACCAGCTTAAGATCAATTCCCTGGCCAGCCACCGGCGCTATCAAAAAGGTGAGACGATTTTTCAGCCAGGGGATGAAAAGCTGCAGATCGTGGCCCGGGGAAACATGAAGGTTTACCAGCTGTCCGCCAGCGGCCGCGAGCAGCTGCTCCGGGTTGCCCAGCCGGGTGACTATGAAGGGGAAAAGCAGCTTTTTGGCCTGGAAAACGACAGCTTCTTCGGCCAGGCCATGGAGAACACGGAAATCTGCAGCTTGAGCAAGGCCGACTTCAACCGGGTCCTCCTGGAAAATCCCCAGCTCTCCCTCAAACTGCTGGAACTCAGTGCCCAGAAGCTGCTGGCCACGGAAAGACAGACCCAGTTCCTGGCCATGGAGCGGGTCGAAGAAAGGCTGGCCAGCTACCTGCTTGACTTGGCTAAGGTAAGCGAAAGTGACCAGGTCCAGCTGTCCATGAAGATGAAAGATATTGCCCTTTACTTGGGAACTACTCCCGAAACCCTCTCCCGCAAATTCAAACTCCTCGAAAAAATGGGCTATCTGAAAAGGACAGGCAAGCAGGTGAAAATCCTTGACGAAGACGGCCTGCTGGACTTGTAACAGGCAAGCAAAATCTCCCTCTAGATTACTAGGGGGAGATTTTTAGTGAGAAATTAGTGCAGATCAGTCAAGGAAGCGATCAGGCCGAAGCTAATGCCAGGGACGTTGGCAATAAAAACTGGCCAATCCTTGCTATAGCCGATTTTCTGGCGACTATGTTAAAAATCCGTTCCTGAGAGATAAGGCTTAAATAGCATTCTCAGCAGCAAGAGCCGTATCATTGGATTTGTTGGGCAAGTCAACTATCTGCTAGAATATGAATTATCTTGGACATGCAGCGTTAATCTTGCGCTGCTGGCCGGATTTGTGGTTAAGCATAGAAGTAAAGCGCGGCGGCCAATTGCCGCATCATGCGTAAAGGAGAGAAAAAATGACTGAAAAGGAAAAGATGCTGGCGGGAAAAATCTACGATTCAACCGATTCAGAACTGGTTACCCTTAGAGCCAAGGCCCACCGTCTTAGCAAGGAGTTTAACGACCTGCTCGAAAATGACGGGCGGCGGACAGAAATTCTCAAGGAGCTCGGAATTGCCGGAGATGCCTTCTACCTGCAAGGACCAGTTCAATTCGACTATGGCTGCTTTACCTCGATCGGGAAAAATTCATACGCCAACTTCAACTTGACCTGCGTTGACTGCTGCCCGGTGACGATTGGCGACAACGTCTTTATTGGCCCCAATGTCTCCTTGCTGACGCCGATGCATCCCCTCCGCTGGCAGGACAGAAACCAGTACGTGAAAGCTGACGGCACGGCGACCGATAAGGAATACGCCAAGCCGATAACGATCGGCGACAACTGCTGGCTTGCCGGCAACGTCACCGTTTGCGGGGGCGTGACGATTGGCGAAGGCTGCGTGATTGGGGCCGGCAGCGTGGTTACGAGAGACATCCCCGCAAACACGCTGGCCGTTGGCGTCCCATGCCGCCCAATTCGCGAAATAACGGCAGAGGATGCCTTGGAAAATCATCCAGAGCTCTTCTAAAAAATAATCAATCCAGATGCGCGGCGCAAGCTGCGCTTTTTTTGAATGCTATGCATGTCGAGGAATGATTGTGCATATATAAGTGCGTAAAGAAAATGTTATGAACAACAAGCAAAGGAGGCAGAAGGCGGCAACCAGCTTCTATTCCACTAAGAGACTGCGCCAGCACTTGTTCCGCTCAAACTGCTTTACGATCTGGCCCACACCAGCTACGAGGACTTGGGCGGCCTGGCCGACCGGCAGCTCTACAAGGACAAGTGCAATGGCCGCGGCGGCTTTTAGATCGGGTAGACCGCAAAAGATAAGAATTTTAAGCAGAACCGCCAGTCACTGGCGGTTATTTTTGTTATGATAAGGGCAAAAAGCAGGAGGCATCATTATGGAAATCAGACACGCGATGGCAGCAGACTTGGAGGCCTTGGCGGAAGTGGAAGCCGAGTGCTTCCCTAAAGCGGAGGCGGCAACGGCTGAAGAGCCTGCTGGCCGGGTAAAGTACTATGGCAACCACTTCTGGCTCATGTTTGATGGCGACCGGCTGGTGTCCTTCGTGGACGGGTTCGTGACCGATGAGGCGGACCTGACAGATGAGATGTATGAACGGGCCGAGCTGCACCAAGAAGACGGGGATTGGCAGATGATTTTCGGCGTCAACACTCTGCCATCCTACCGCAGGCACGGCTATGCCGGGGACTTGCTCAAGGCCGCGATCGAGGATGCCAAGAAGCAAGGGCGCAAAGGTCTGGTCTTGACCTGCAAGGATCGCCTTGTTCACTACTACGCCAAGTTTGGCTTCAAGAACGAGGGCGTCAGCGGGTCAACCCACGGCGGGGTGACCTGGTATCAGATGCGGCTGACATTTTAAGGACGCGGAGGGGAACAAAGCGATGTGTGGCAACTTTGAATTGACGGCAGATGACCTCAAGGCTCTTGATGCCGGCGACGGGGAAGCCTTGAATGACCACGGGGCAGCTTGCTACCGAGCGGGCGACTATGCCCGGGCGGTTGAATACTACCGCTTGGCTGCTGGCTTGGGCGAGGTGACGGCCATTGTCAACTTGGGCTATTGCTATCTATATGGTCGCTCGATCGTCCGCAGCACTGAACTGGCCATTGCCTATTTCAAGATCGCTGCCCGCAAAGGAAGCGTGGATGCCATGTACAAGCTGGGCGACATTTATTCCAGCAGCAAGTGGGGCGTCGAAGACAAGCAGCGGTCTGCTGAATACTATGAGCAGGCCATAGAGCAGCTTTTAACTCCAGCCTGGGCCTTCTCGGCTGACCTCCACCTGGCAGTCAAGCGCTTATTGCCATATCCGAGCCTTTGCTATGCGCTCGGGCGGGAATATCTGTCGCGCGATCTGGATTTGGCCTGCCAGTTCTTGCTGCTGGCCCATGTCGGCTACCAGATCTTCATCGAGGGCGGCGAGGACTACTACTGCAAGGCGGATCGCGAGGTCGAGGACTTGCTGGGGCAGTCTTGCTTTGCCGACCGGCGGAAGAAATGGGCCCAGGTTTTGTTCTGAGCTAGAAGAAAACGGGATCTCTCGCCAAGTGCGAGAAGTCCCGTTTTTTGATTTGAGGCAAGTGGCCGTGGCTCAGTAAAAAGCGGGGGTCGAAATTGTCAAAATCGCCGTGGCTCAGTAAAAAGCGGGGGTCGAAATTGTCAAAACCGCCGTGGTTCAGTAAAAAGCGGGGGTCGAAATTGTCAAAATCGCCGTGGCTCAGTAAAAAGCGGGGGTCGAAATTGTCAAAATCGCCGTGGTTCAGTAAAAAGCGGGGGTCGAAATTGTCAAAATCGCCGTGGTTCAGTAAAAAGCGAGGGTCGAAATTGTCAAAATCGTCGTAGTTCAGTAAGAAATGGGCCTCAAAGCAATGAAAGCTCCCCGTTTTTACCGTAGCCAGGCGCAATTTAGCCAAAAATTTCCCCATTTTTACCGCAGCCAAGCAACAAAAAACGGGTCTCTCCGTTAAGATGAGAGACCCGTTTTGTTATTTTCGCCGATTATGAATGGCAGACCAGATGGCCATCACGATAAAGGCGCTGGCAACTGGCAGAAGCCAGCCCAAGCCGTCCTTAAAGAGGGGCAAAAGCTTGGCGTAGATATCGGTGATTCCACTGACGGCCTTGCTCAGGCTAGGCGGCAGGGCGCTCAGGAAGTCGCCGAAGGCACAGATGAAGGCTACGGCCGTCATGACCACGTAGCTGCCTTTGCCGAAGTGGAAGAAGGAGGCGGTCAGGGAGGTCAGAATCAAGGCAATGGCCAGCGGGTAAAGCAGCATCAGGACCGGGACTGAGAAAGCGATGATGGAGGTCAAGCCCACGTTGGCGATGGCCAGGGCAATCAGGCTGAAGAGGATGGCCCACTTATTGTAGGACATGGACTTTGGAAACATCTGCACGAAGGCTTCAGCCGAGCTGGTGATCAGGCCGATCGCGGTCTTCAGGCAGGCGATCAGGATCATCAGGGCAAACAAGACTGAGCCAAAGCCTGGGAAGTAGTGGCGGGCGATCTGGCTCAAGGCCTCCCCGCCGTTGGCGGCTAGCCCCAGGACTGGCCGGCTTTGAGCGCCGACAAAGGAAGTGATCCCGTAGATGACGGCCATCAAGAGGCAGGCCAGAATCCCCGTCTGGATGGTTGACTTGGCGATCTGCTTGGGCTCAGTGATCCCGAAAGCCCTGATTGATGAGACGACGATGATCCCAAAGGCCA
Source organism: Lactobacillus porci (assembly GCF_009695985.1). Lineage (NCBI taxonomy): Bacteria > Bacillati > Bacillota > Bacilli > Lactobacillales > Lactobacillaceae > Lactobacillus > Lactobacillus porci. Next base: position 20,279 of record NZ_VUMX01000025.1, on the reverse strand, counting down.
GGCCCGCCAAAGCGTCCATCGTGTTATACCCTTCCAGAATCCCGCTGATGAATGGCGCGCTGGCATACTCGCCAGCTGGCTTGACCGCTCCGGCATGGCCCAGAGGGTGAATCAAGGCCGTGATCATGATCCAGAAGAAGAACAAGAGGAAGGCCGGGGTCAGAACTTTCCCGATCCAGTCCATAATCCGCCCTGGTCTTAGCGAGAACCAGATCATGATCGCGAAAAAGAGCAATGAAAAGGCAAAGAGGGAGGTCTGCTTGGACCAGCTGCCAGGCAGCAGCTGGCTGATCCCAGTTTCAAATGGCACCGTGAAGCAGCGCGGAATGGCGAAGAAGGGCCCGATAGTCAGGTACAGGGCACAGGTGAAGAAGTAGCCGTACTTACGGGAAACCTTCTCACTCAGAGTCAAGACGCCGTCAGAGTGGGAGCTGCCCAAGGCCGCGATCGCCAGAAGCGGCAGGCCCACCCCGGTGACCAGGAAGCCCAAGAGGGCCCAGACCACGTTCTTGCCCGCGGCTTCCCCCATATAGGCTGGGAAGATCAGGTTGCCGGCCCCGAAGAAGAGGCCGAAGAGCATGCTGGAAATTGTCAGTGATTCATTTAAGGTTAGTTTTCTTTTCATGCAATCCTCCAAAAAAGATATCTTTAACGCTAATATTTTAGCAGAGTTGCCTAGAAAAAGTTAGCTCTCCAAGCTTGCTATAAAGAAAAGGCTAGTCGAAAGAACAAAGCTGTTATATACTATATTGACATATATTAACGTCTATTATTGAAAAATACCGGTCCACTCTCAGTCCGCTCAGCATCCGTGAGGGCAGCAAGTATCTTTGAAAAATAAAATAATAGCATGATAACTGCTAATTAATATAAAACAAAAGCAATAAAAGGTCGAAAAGAAGAGCCATGTTTGAATTAAATTACTGTCCCCAATGCGGAAGCAAGCTGGAAAAGAAATTCTTGAAAAATGAAGGGGAGATTCCCTACTGCAAGCAATGCGCGGACTTCCGCTTCCCTATTTTTTCAACGGCCGTCAGCATGATCGTGATGAACGAGCAGCATGACCGGGTCATCTTGATCAAGCAGTATGGGCGCGATTCCTATATTTTAGTTGCCGGCTACGTCAACAAGGGGGAGGACGCTGAAGCAGCCTGCGCGCGGGAGCTGCTGGAAGAACTCCACCTGCACGCCAAGAGCCTGTCTTTTAACCGGACGCACTACTTTGCCCCGTCCAACACCTTGATGCTCAATTTCACGGTCACGGTGGATGAACAAGAAGTCGTGCAGGCCAACGAAGAAGTCGACGCCTGGCAGTGGATGAGCGTGCCTGAGGCCAGAGCCAGCATCCGGCCAAATTCCTTGGCCCAGCAGTTCCTGGAAGGCAGCCTGACCGGGGAATACCACTTTAGCAAGCAGAATCAAGCGATTCAGCCGCCAAAGAATTGAGCATGCTTATCAAAAGGTCAAGCCGGGCTTATACCGGGTAGAAGCGGACCGCTTAGTTAAAGTTGCTAAGCTAAGAGATTAATAAAAAAGTTTTTGATACAATTCCGTTACAAAATAAAGATTTTTTCACGCTTTGGGGCAAATTTGCCAGCCAATTATTATTTGGAACTTATAGAATCATTTAAAGCCTTTCTTGAAATTTAACCCCCAAAGCGGATCCCTTTTAACTTTCACAAAAAATGACCAGTTTTGAACAAGCAATGGCAACAGTCAAGGCAGCAGGCACCACCGCTTTCGGGAGGTATCTTTATTAATAAATCAAGTAAGACGGCGCTTTCTGGATTAATCATGAAAGATGAGCAATTGCTGAAAAGGACGATAATAGTGAAAAGTTAGCAAATGCCGGCAGCTGACCAGATTCTGCCAAAAGCATTTGCTTATAAGCCACTGATTATACAAGTGCAATAGCTTGATCTTGAAATAGAAATAGCATATAGTGTTTAAAGCATCTTTTTAAGAGACACCCACCGCGATTAAGAAGGCGGTGAGGTGTCTTCTTTATCTAGTACGTTTGCTGATTTATTGGAATCAGCGTTATTTTTTATCAGTGTGAGGTGGAACTTGGATAAATACGGTTCTTTTAAGCGGGATTTCGACGCGGCGGATTTTGATGGGCAAATGGCTCTGGAATTGGTTAAATACGTGGGAATGCTGAATCGCTGCATGGACCGGGCAATCAAGGACGGAACGCCGCATGACTCAGTGGTGACCTTCTTAAGGGAACTGGGCGAAGGTCTGAATGCTGACCGGACCTACATTTTCCAAGTGAATGCCAATGACTGCTTTGACAATACCTTTGAATGGTGTGCTGAGGGCGTGGAAAAAGAGATCAATGAGCTGCAGGATCTGCCGTTTGACTTCTATTCCACCCACTGGGTTTCAGCCTTTGCCGAAAAAGAAGGCTACTACATTACCGACATGGAAGCCTACCGGGAGCTGGATCCGGAAATGTACGCGATCTTGAAGCCGCAGAAGATCGACCAGCTGGCAATTTGCCCCTTCTTCTTTGAAGGCCGCATGGTCGGGGCTATTGGGGTGGACAATCCAGGCGCGGATTCATTTGAGCTCTGCCTGCCAATCCTGCAGCTGTCTTCAAGCTATATGGCTTCCCTGCTGCGCCACTCCCTCTTTGTTGAAAAGGGCGCCCAGATTGATCCCCTGACGGGCTTGATGAGCCTGGCCAATTTTCGGGACCAGCTGATGGAGCAGAAGAACAAGCATCAAGAGCAGCTGGACGTGGTCTACATCGACGTCACCAATTTCAAGGTCTTCAACCGCGAGCATGGCTTTGGCGCTGGGGATGAGCTGCTGCGGACTTTAAGCCGGGTCATCCAGACCATCGCCGGGACGCACTACGCTGCGCGGGCAGTTGCCGATCATTTTTACGTGCTTGTGCCTGATGACAAGGCGGAAGCCATCATCAAGGCCGTGCACGACGAAATGATCAACGATGAGCGCTTTGCTGTTTCCATCCGGGCCGGAATCTATGCTTTGGACAGCGATGATGAGCTGTTCACGCCAGCGGTCGACCGGGCCAGGATGGCTGCCAACAATACGGTCGGTGACTATCAGAACTACTACCTCCGTTACAATTCAAAGATGGAAGTCGACTTGATGCGGACCAACTACCTGCTGAGCCATATCGACGAAGCCGTCAAGAAGGGCTGGATCAAGGTCTTCTACCAGCCGATCGTGGATACTTTCAGCCAGAAGATCAGCACCTTTGAGGCGCTGGCCCGCTGGATCGACCCAGCCTATGGCTTCATGAACCCGGCAGAATTCATCGACGTTCTGGAGCAGGGACACCTGATCCACAAGCTGGACCTCTTTATCCTGGAACAAGTCTGCCGCGACTTGCGCGATGCCGCTGCTGCTGGCCGGCCGCACCCAGCCGTTTCGGTCAACTTGTCCCGCTACGACCTGGAAATGCCCGGCCTGCATGACAAGATTAATGGCTTGCTGGCCAAGTACGGGGTTGACCGCGATGAGATCCGGATTGAAATTACCGAATCAGCCCTCTTGAACAATGGTGCCGACCTGATCAAGGAGCACATCCGGCGCTTTCACGAAGATGGCTACCAGGTCTGGCTCGATGACTTCGGCAGCGGCTTTTCTTCCTTGAACAGCTTGCAGAATTTTGATTTTGACCTGCTCAAGATTGACATGGACTTTTTGCGCCATGCCAACGAGAAGACGCCGATCATCTTGATGGACGTGATCGATATGGCTAAGCGCCTGAACATCGAAACCCTGGCTGAAGGGGTGGAAGAGAAGGAAGAATACGACTTCCTGCACGAATTGGGCTGCGTCTTGACCCAGGGCTACTATTTCTCCAAGCCCCGTCCCAAGGAAGAACTGGCACAAGTCATCGCGGAAAAGCAACTGGAATATGAGACGCCAGATGAGCACTTTTTCTACCGGAAAATCGGGAAAGTCAATGTCTTGAACGCGAGCTATCCCTTTAGCGAAGAAAATGAGCGGCCGTCCAGCCAAACGCTGCCAGTAACCATCTTGCTGGTCAAAGATGATGTCTACCAGACGATCTATGCCAACAAGACGTCTAAGGACGGGGTCAAGTATCTGGGCGTTGAGACGATGGCAGAGGCCAACCTGCTGATCAACGATCCAAGCAAGCCGTTCTTCAGCCAGATCCAAACTCTCTTGCACCGGGCGGACCAGAAAAAGGGCGTAGCCGAAAGCAACTTTGTTGCCCCGCACTACTTGGGCAAGATGAAAGCCAAGCTGATCGCGGTTAACGGCGACACCAGGGCCTACTTGGTCAGCTGCCAGGATTACACCTTGGGCAATGTCGGGCTTTAGAAAGGCTTTTGCCGCGGAAAACTTAATTTAGTTAATGAAACTCACTAGGGAGTGGGCCTTGCCAAGGGCCCGCTCCCTTTGATTTTTTATCTTTTGAAAGGGCTTAACCAGTTGAGGAGTCTAAGCTTGTATTTAAGCGGATTTTTCTAGATAATATTATGTAGAGCTAATCAATCAGTAATGAGGAATCAAGTTATATGGCAGAAACCGAGCTAGAAAAAATGAGGAAGGGGAAGCCCTACAAATTGGACGATCCGGAGATTTTGCGAGCAAAGGAAGCGGCAATTATGTGGACAAGCGAATACAGACAAGGCAATGAATTGGATATTCCGGCCCAGCTGCTGCGCCTGAAGATGCACTTGGGTGCTTTGGGCGTGGAGCCTGTAGTCGGACGCGGCTTCACCTGTGAGAACGGGAAGAATATTTTTATCGGCCACCACTGGACCTGTGGCAATGATCTGACCATCCTTGACGCGGCTAAAGTGACGATTGGGGACTACTGCATGATTGGGCCCAATGTCTTGATCACGACCATCGATCATCCAGAGTCACCGCGCCAGCGGCGCAGCCGGACGACGCTCGCCAAGCCAGTCACAATTGGCGATGACGTCTGGCTGGGGGCCGGGGTCATGATTTTGCCGGGGGTTAAGATCGGCAACAACGTGATCGTCAAGCCTGGCGCCGTGGTTGACAAGGACGTGGCTGACAACGCCGTCGTAGCTGGCAACCCAGCCAAGCAGATCGGCGAGGTGGCCGACGACGTGCTTACCCGCAAGGAAGAAGAGGCGGCCAAGGAAAAGGCCGCCAAGCTGGCCAAGGTGGAGACGACCGCGGAATTGGCGGAAAGAATGATCCGCCAGCACCAGCAGGAGGAAGCGGCCGCCCGGGCCAAGGCGGAAGCTGAGAAGCAGGCCAAGGCCGCGGCCAAAATCCAAGCCAAGGAAAAGCCAGCCGCCAAAGGCAAAAAGCGGGTTAAAGCCTAAGAAATAGCATTTTTATACCCAAAAGCCAACTTCTGTAAAAGAAGCTGGCTTTTTTTGCGGGTATCGTATTCAAGTTGTCGCGGTTTTTTCAGCAAGAAGCTGGGAAATGACCATGACTAGCCAAGGATTTGCTGATTGCGGGCAGTTTCTCCCTTAAATAAAATCAAAGTACTTATTAAGTCAAAAAGTACAGCAAGAAAGGGTAACAGATCATGACACATAGCAAGCTTAACCAGAATATTGGCCGGATCGCATCCGTGATTTCCGTCCTGATGTACGTTTCCTACCTCGCTCAGTTCGCCAGCAACCTGGCCGGCCAGAAGGGCAATCCAGTCCAGCCCTTCGTGGCCGCGGTCAACGCCAGCCTCTGGGTCACCTATGGCTGGACCGCTCCTAAAAAGGATTGGCCAATCATTATCGCCAACGCGCCAGGGGTAGTGCTGGGCTTGGTTACGGGGATTACCTGTTTATAGAATAATGGTTCGGATTGTGCTTGATCTGGACCATTTTTTGATGCTCGGCATCCGCGGCTACATCCGGCTGTTTCGCCGAAATTCCAAGGGCGTGACGCCGTATAGCTTCTTAAAAGTCCTGGAGAACTGACCCTGCTCCTTGTAGCCCAGGTCGGCAGCGATCTCGGCCAGGCTCTGGCTGCCAAAGACCAGGCGGCGCTTGGCCTCTTCCATCTTCAATTGGGTCAGGTACTGCTTGACCGACAGGCCGGTATTGGCCTTGAACAGGTGCATCAGGTAGGACTTGTTGATGCTGAGGTATTCGGCCACTTCCTGGACGCTTTGCACGGTCGTCATGTTTTCCTGCAAAAACTGCTGGGCCTTGTTGACCAAGGGCAGGACGTGCTGGCGGCGGCTTCTGGCCACCTGTCGGAGAAACTGGAGGCTGATCGTCCGGTTGTATTCATACATATTGGTAATGACAGTCTGCTTTTCATTTTCGGCAATAATCCGGTCGCTCAAGGCATAGGCCGTTCTGGCTGGCAGGCCGCCCCGGATGCCGGCTTTGGCAATTTGATCTATCAGGCTGACCAGCACTGAAAATTAAAGCATTTCTTATTTCAATTGCCACGAAAACAATGGCAAAAACAGCAAAGTGTAAAGGCTCACGTGCTTTTTAAAGCATGTGAGCCCTTACATTTTGCCTATCCCTTTTCTTTTAAGTTGATTTTAAGTATAATTCTTTTATTAAGAAAAGTTTAAATATATAAGCACATATAATTAGAAGATAATTGCTTTTAACAAATGTAATCAAAACTGTTTTTTGGGAAAAGAGGGTGAGCCAATGCCAGCAAGCAGCACCTGTTGCCAGACGCCTTTGGGAGTCATGATGCTCAGGGGCGGTGAAGCCGGTTTAGTCAGCGCGGAATTTGTTGCTGAGGCAGAGGGAGCGGCCAGCAGCAATCGCCAGCGGGACTTGCCGCGGCCGCTGAAAGAGGCTACGGCCTGGCTTGAGGCCTACTTTGAGGGCCGCGAGCTCCAGCGTCCCAAGCTCCATGCCTCTGGAACGGCCTTTCAGATCGCCGTTTGGGACCAGCTTCTGCAAGTCCCGTATGGACAGACGGTGACCTATCAGGATTTGGCTGACCGGCTGCATACGGCCCCGCGGGCCATTGGCGGGGCTGTGGGCCGCAATCCGCTGGCGCTTTTTATTCCCTGCCACCGGGTTGTGGGCAGCAGGGGCCAGCTGACCGGCTATGCCTGGGGGCTGGAGCGAAAGCAATGGCTGCTGGATCATGAACGTTCGGCTCTCGTTATTTTATAAAACTAAGTAAAATCAGCAGTACTTAATAAATTAAATTTTACCTAGGCTTGATATAGATTAAACAAGAGTTGCTCTTTTTAAGCTTAAGCCGTAAAACTTAATTTTCTTTAATAAAAGTACTTGCACTTAATTTTTTTAGGCATAAAATATAGTTTATTACAAATGTAAGTTATTTAATTAGGGTAAATTAGGGGGATAAAATGGTTGAATACAAGATTGATAAAACCGACCGCCGCATTTTGCAAATGCTGGAAGAAAATGCCCGTACTTCCGTAAAGGATATTGCTGAAGCCAACTTTATGTCGTCTCCAGCCGTAGCCAACCGGATCAGAAGAATGGAATCCACCAACCTGATCAAGAACTACTACGCAGATATTGACTACTCAGCCATGGGCTATGTGGTTAAGGCTTTCATCAACTTGGAAGTCAAGCCAGAAGACAAGAGCGAGTTTTATCCTTTTATCGAAAAGATTCCTAACGTCGTCCAATGCGACTGTATTACCGGTGACTACTCCATGTTGATTCAGGCATCTTACAAGCGGCCTGAAGAACTGGACCACTTGGTCAACGAGCTGCAGAAGTTTGGTCGCACCAAGACCGAAATCGCCTTCTCGACGCCGATTGAACACCGGCCAATCCCAGTTCACGAAACTGAAGATGACGAAGACGATGAGAAGAAGGCCAGGTAAGGCTTTTACACAAATTAACGGGGAGACACCTATTTAATTTAGCAATGCTAATTCCTTAACTGATGGCATTGCTGACTTAGATAGGTGTTTTTTGCTTAATTTTCGAAAAACGGTCGCAGCCAGACCAATTTAAGAAAAAATTGTGAATAACGGCGGGACCGCTTCTGTTTGTTAAGCAGGAGCGGTCTTTTTTGGTAAAATTATTAATCGAAAGTTAAGTTTTCCATACATCCGGACAATTTATACCAATTTTAAGATTTAAGACTTGACCTTTTAGACCAAAGCGGCTAATATTCCTATTGCAAACGCAAAAAGCAAGTAGTCCAATATTGGCTATTGAACTAGACCAATCTTAAAGAGACTATCGCGAAAAGGAGATTTATTTTATGTGCGGAATTGTAGGCGTAGTTGGCAAGCCAGCTAGAGAAGTTGTATTGAACGGCTTGAAGAATCTTGAATACCGTGGCTATGACTCAGCCGGTATCTACCTGAATGACTTGCAGGGGCATGAATTTTTGACCAAGGCAGTTGGCCGGATTTCAAACCTGGAAGAGAAAATGACTCCTGATGAACAAGGGACCACGGGGATTGGCCACACTCGCTGGGCTACCCACGGTCACCCAACCGAAGCCAACGCTCACCCTCACTACTCAGCTGACGGCCGCTTCTACCTGGTTCACAACGGCGTGATCGAAAACTACGCTGACTTGAAGGAAAAGTACCTTAAGGGCGTACACTTCAATTCTGAAACTGACACCGAAGTCGTTGTCCAACTGGTTGGCAAGTTTGCCGATGAAGAAGGCCTGTCAGGCTACGACGCCTTCAAGAAGGTCTTGAAGCTGGTTAAGGGCTCATACGCCTTCTTACTGGTGGACAACACCAAGCCAGACCACATTTATCTGGCTAAGAACAAGAGCCCAATGATGCTGGGCCTGGGCGACGGCTTCAACATCATCGCTTCAGACGCCATCTCAGTTTTGGACCAAACCAAGACCTTCATTGCCTTGAACGATGGCGACCATGCTGACGTAACCAAGGACTCAATCGAAATCGAAGACGTTGACGGCAACAAGGTTGAACGTGAATCACACGAGCTTGACATTGACCCAAACGCTGCCTCAAAGGGGACTTACGAATTCTACATGCTCAAGGAAATTGACGAGCAGCCAGCAGTAATGCGCCGCCTGTCAACTGAATACCTTGACGAAAACGGCGAGCCAGTCGTTGATGACAAGATCGTTGATGCCGTAGCAAAGGCAGACCGGATCTACATTTTTGCTGCAGGTACCTCATACCACGCGGGCCTGGTTGGTCAGCAAATCTTTGAAAAGTTTGCCGGCATCCCAACTGAAGTTGGCTACGCTTCAGAAGCAGGCTACCACTTCCCAATGATGTCCAAGCACCCATTCTTCATTTTCCTGACTCAGTCTGGCGAAACCGCCGACTCACGCGTGGTCTTGACCGAAGCCAACAAGCGTCATATTCCAAGCTTGACCATGACCAACGTTGAAGGCTCAACCTTGTCCCGGGAAGCTGACTACACTATGCTGCTCAAGGCTGGTCCGGAAATTGCCGTTGCCTCAACCAAGGCCTACACGGCCCAAGTGGCCCTGCAAGCCATCCTGGCCAAGGCTGTTGGTGAAAAGCTGGGCAAGCAGGAAGCCAAGGACTGGAACCTCAAGCACGGTTTGAGCATCGCGGCTGAAGGGATCCAGGAAATCGTTGACGGCAAGGAAGCAATCGAAAAGCTGGCCAAGAAGTATCTGATACCTTCAAGAAACGCCTTCTACATCGGCCGCGGGATTGACCACGCCGTTTCCCTGGAAGGGGCTTTGAAGCTGAAGGAAGTTTCCTACATTCAAACCGAAGGCTTTGCGGCAGCTGAATTGAAGCACGGGACTATTTCCCTGATTGAAGACGGCACGCCAGTCATTGCCTTGATCAATGACCCGGTAACTGCTGACCTGACCCGCGGCAACATTCAAGAAGTCGCTTCCCGCGGGGCCAACGTCATCACGATCGTGGGCAAGCAGTTCGCCAAGGAAGGCGACACCATCGTTTTGCCAGAAATTGACTACTACCTGTCAGCCTTGGTTTCCGTCGTTCCTGCCCAATTGCTGGCCTACTACGCCTCAAAGGACAAGGGGCTGGACGTTGACAAGCCACGGAACCTGGCTAAGAGCGTAACGGTTGAATAAGGCTCTGGCTTTTCGGGCAAAATAATAAATAATAGCAAGAAAAGGCCACTAGAGAACACACTCCAGTGGCCTTTTCGCGAAAAAATTGAGAATAATTCCAAAAGAAAAACCACTAGGAAGAGTTTCCTAGTGGTTTTCGCGTTAAAGGAAATAATTCGCTGCTCAGTCAGTGACTTTAGCCCGAATTACGCAGGCCTGAAGCCACCCCGTTGATGGTGATGTGGATGATCGATTCGTAGATGCCGCTGACTTGGTCATTGCGTCCGCGCTTGATCATTTCCAATTGGATGTAGTTCAGGACGTTAAAGTAAGGCATCCGGTAGTCCAAGCTGCTTTCCAGGGATGGGTTGTCTTCCAGCAGCTTTTCGTGACCTTCGATTTGCAGGATGACTTCCTTGGTCAAGGCCCATTCAGCGTGGATGATGTCAAAGACTGACCGGGTTTCCGCATCCTGGCAAAGGTTGGCATATTGTTCAGCGATTTCCATATTGGACTTGGACAGAACCATGTCGACGTTGGACATCAATGAGTGGAAGAATGGCCAGCCATTGTACATGTCCTGCAGGACCTTCAGGTTTGCGGGATCAGCATCGATGAAGTGCTTGAAGGCAGAGCCAACCCCGTACCAGCCTGGGAACATGACCCGGCTTTGTGACCAAGAGAAGACCCAAGGAATAGCCCGCAGGCCTGAAAGCTCAGTGATCTTCTTCCGGGCGGCAGGCCGAGAGCCGATGTTCAAGCTGGAAACTTCCTTAATAGGAGTGGCTTGGAAGAAGTAGTCGTGGAAGTGCGGGTTCTCAAAGACCAGCTTGCGGTAGACCCGGTTGGAGTCAGCCACGATGGCATCCATTGAGGCCGTGAAGTCTTGGATTTCCTTTTCGCCGACCTTTTGGTTGGAGACCATTCTGTCAACGGCGGCTGACAGAAGCATTTCCAGATTGTAGTAGGCGGAATCTTTGTTGCCATACTTGTTCTGGATGATTTCCCCTTGTTCGGTCGTTCGGATCCGGTCCTTGATCGAGCCGAATGGCTGGGAGGTGATGGCTTCGTATGAAGGACCGCCCCCACGGCCAACCGTGCCGCCGCGCCCGTGCATGAAGGTGATCTTGATCCCCATGTCTTCGCCGATCTTGGTCAATTCCTTCTGGGCCTTGTACAGGTTCCAGCATGAAGCCAGGTAGCCGCCGTCCTTGTTGGAGTCGGAGTAGCCGAGCATGATTTCCTGGTAGCCGTTCTTGGAGGCAACCCAGCGCTTGACGATGTCGAAGTTCAAGTAGCGCTTCATGATCTCGCGGGAGTTCTGCAAGTCCTCAACCGTTTCAAACAGCGGCACGACTTGGATTCTAGCGTGCTGGTTGTCAAGCAGGCCGTATTCTTTCAGCATGGTGGCTTGCTCCAGCATGTCGGAAATGCTTTCCGTGTGGGAAATGATGTGTTGCTTGATGACGTTTTCGCCCAAGGTGTCCTTCAGCTTGCGGGCCGTAGCGTAGATCTTCAGTTCCTTTTGCAGAAGCTCTGATTTAGGCGCGTTGTTGGAGTGAAGAGTCCGCGGGTCGTTTTCCAATTCGTTGAGCAGCAGCTGGATCTTTTCTTCTTCTGACAAGTCGCTGTAGTTGTCGCAGATCTTGGCGCCCTTCAGCAATTCAGCTACGCAGGCTTCGTTGACGCTGGAGTCTTGGCGCATGTCGATGGTGGCCAGGTGGAAGCCGAAGACTTCGATGGCTTCAAGCAATTCGTCAAATGGTCCAGTCGTGACGGCTTGGTCGTGGTTTTGAATCAATGAGCGCTTGATTGCTTCCAGGTCGCTCTTGAATTCGTAGGCATCCTTGTAGACAGGAGCCTTTTCCAGGTTTTCTTCAGAAACGACGCTGTCCTTGGAAACGCGGTCCAGCATCTGCTTTTCCGTGTGGGCCAGGCGGGATTCAACGTAGTAGCAGGCCCGGCGGTATGGCTCATTGACTCTGAATGGGGAGTTGTCGCCGGAAAGCTCTGACAATTTGACGACTTCTGGAGTTGGCTGCACGTAGGAAGTGGAAATGGCCAAGGTCCGGTACAAGTCGTTCATGGCCTTGGTGTAGTAGTCAAAGATGACTTCCGCTTGAATGGTGCCGCTCAGGCGCAGGGTGTCGGCCGTAACGTAAGGGTTGCCGTCCCGGTCCCCGCCGATCCACATGCCCACGGTAATTGGGGTCGCGCCGTCGATGTTCAAGCCGCGCTTGCGGGCCAGTTCCTTGTAGCGGCCAGTCAACTTGGTGATGGCTGGAATCAAGGCCTTAGGGTAGTAGACCATGACGTTCTTGATTTCGTTCTTGACCTTCAGCTTCTTTTCCCGGATGATGTCCGTCTGCATGATGATCTCAATGTAGCGGCGAAGCTGGTTGGTCCATTCGTCCCGGTCAATCGTGCCGGCACTGACGTCCCGGTATTCCCGCAGCAGGTTGTGGATCTTGTCGGTCAATTCCAGAATGGTCTTCCGCTGCACTTGGGTTGGGTGGGCCGTCAAAACCGGAACCACGTTGACGTGGCGGAGAATTTCAGCGGCATTTTCCTTTTGCGCAACCAGATCGACCGTATTGGACAGCTTACCAAGGTAGTCTTGCTTGGTATTGTTCAGCAGGTTGACCTCGCTGGCCAAATCAACGTCTTCGGAAATGTTGATCAACAGCGGCAGGGTCGCGAAATAGCGGGCAACGATGATCAGCTCTTGGTTGCTCAGGGAAGCGATTTGGCTTTCCAACTGGCTGTGGTCTTTGCCGGCTGCGATCTTGACCAGACCCTTGATCTTTGCGAATTCCTCGTCACCGACCAAGTGACGGGTACTCTCATCGAGCAGGTCAGTCAGAATTTTAACTTCTTCAGCAATAACCTGGTGGTTACTGTTGTTTTCTAGTTTCTTAGCAGTCACGCTTAGCTCCTCTCATCAATAAGAATATGTTGTTATCATACTTCCTATATCATACGCCTTTTCTGCTTTAAAATGAATGAGAAAGGGGGCGGATTACGATAAAAAATTAGCAAAAGCGAACTATTCGTGCCTTTTTTGACTTTATTTAAGGGCGAAAATTAAATAATTTCGCCAGGTCACGTTTAAATGATTAATTTTAGCCTTGACCAAACCTAAAATGATTAAAAATAGTCTAGATAAAACGAAACAAAATTAAGCGAAAAAATGATAATTTTTTTGAAGCAAATCCATTGTTTGAAAGCGGCTAAACCTGATATACTAACTTAGATTATTCCGCAAAATTATTGAAAATATTGATTGAAAGAAAATGAGGACCAACTATTGATCACAGTTTCAGACTTAAGCTTACAAATCGGCAGCCGGACGCTTTACAGCGACGTTAATTTGAAGTTCACGCCAGGCAACTGCTACGGCATCATTGGGGCCAACGGCGCCGGCAAGTCAACTTTCTTGAAGCTCTTGGAAGGGAAGATGGAGCCAACGACCGGCTCAATCACCATCGGCCCCAACGAAAGAATGTCTAGCCTGAACCAGGACCACTTTGCCTTTGAAGACTTTACGGTCATGGATACTGTGATTCAAGGTCACCAGAAGCTGTACAAGGTCATGCAGGAAAAGGATGCCTTGTATGCCAAGCCTGACTTCAGCGAAGAAGACGGGGTCAAGGCGGCTGAACTGGAAACCGAATTTGCCGAACTCGATGGCTGGAATGCTGAAAGCGACGCGTCCCAGCTCTTGCAAAGCATGAGCATTCCGGAAGACATGCACCACAAGAAGATGAGCGAACTGGCCGAAAGCGACAAGGTTAAGGTCTTGCTGGCCCAAGCTTTGTTTGGCAACCCAGACATCCTGCTCTTGGACGAACCGACCAACGGTTTGGACATCCACACCACGGCTTGGCTGGAAAACTTCCTGGCAGACTATGAAAACATCGTTTTGGTTGTCTCCCACGACCGTCACTTCTTGAACCAGGTCTGCACGCAAATGTGTGACGTTGACCGTGGCCAAATCAAGCTGTACGTCGGCAACTACGACTTCTGGTATGAATCAAGCAAGCTGGCAACGGAAATGGCCAAGCAGCAAAATGCCAAGAAGGAAGAACAAATCAAGCAGCTGCAGGAATTCATTGCCCGCTTCTCAGCCAATGCGTCCAAGTCCAAGCAGGCCACTTCCAGAAAGAAGCAATTGGACAAGATTACTTTGGACGACATCAAGCCTTCCAGCCGCAAGTACCCATACATCAAGTTTGAAATGCACCGGGACTTGGGCAACGACTTGCTGAGAGTAGATAACGTGTCCTATGCTTCAGGCGGCGAGCAGCTGCTGGACAATGTCTCATTTATCGTTCGGCCTGGCGACAAGGTCGCCTTCCTGTCAAGAAACACGAGAGCGACGACGGCCTTGATGGAAATCATTGCTGGGCGCCTTGAGCCGGACACGGGGACGGTCACCTGGGGACAAACCACGGCCTTCAACTACATGTCACGTGATTTGAACGCCAACTTTGACAATGATGAATTGACCATCCTTGACTGGCTGCGCCAATACGCTGAGAAGGAACAAGACGACAATACCTTCTTGCGCGGCTTCTTGGGGAGAATGCTCTTCAGCGGGGATGAGATCAACAAGCAGATCAAGGTTCTGTCTGGTGGGGAAAAGGTCCGCTGCCAATTGTCCAGAATGATGCTGGAACCAGCCAACGTGCTGGTGATGGATGACCCAACCAACCACTTGGACCTGGAATCAATCACTGCCTTAAACGAAGCCATGGAGAATTACCCAGGCTCAATTCTGTTTACTTCCCACGACCACGAATTCATCCAAACCATTGCCAACCATATCATCGAAGTTGGCCCTAAGGGCGTTGTAGCCCGGGCTGATATCAGCTACGATGACTACCTGGCTCACCCAACGGTGCAAGAACAAGTGGAAAAGATCTACTGAGTCAACTAGCGTTGGCTGACTGTCCACCAGCAGTTGGCCGGCGCTTTTTCTTTGCTGATTGTTTTGATAAACCAAAAAATCTGATTGCATGGCTGCAATCAGATTTTTTAGTGATCTATTCTTATTAAGCGGAGGTCGCCTGGCAGGAAGAAGACGACGAAGACGTCGCCATAGTATTCGTCTTCAACGTAGCGGCCCAGGGTACTGAGATGCAGAAGACGGCCATCTTTGGTACGGACGCGGTAGTTCAAGGCCAGGCTCTTGTCGGGATCGGTCAGCTTCTCCTTGCGCTGCTGGGCAATGGCTTGCTCAGCAGCCGCAAAGTCCTCTTTCAGGATAAAGTTGTCGTAGCTGGATTTGGTGTAGGCCAAGAAGTCTTCGTAGCTCTGGCAGCCAAGCAGGTCGATCAGGTAGTCATTGGCGAAGAGGATTTCGCGGGAATGACCATCGGCGCGGTAAATCATCAGCCCACCTGGCAGGCCGTGCGCCACGTTCTTGACGTTAAAGCCAAGTTGGGCGCGTGTGATCCGTTTCATGCGCGGCGCGTAATGCTTGGCCGCGTTTTTTCCGTGGATTTTAGCCGCGTACAGAGCCTCATCAGCCAAAATGGTCAACTGCTTGATGGAGTCGGCTTGGCTAGGGTAGTCGGCATAGCCGGCTGAAATCGTATATCTGATCTTCTTATCGTAAGCAGTAAACTCTTGCACGCCCTCAACGGCCTGCTCAATCAGCTCCTTGGCGGCCGCGTCGTCGCTAGGCACGACAACGCAGAATTCGTCCCCGCCGGTGCGGCCAAGTAGGGAATTCTCCGGGAAAACTTGCATTAAATGCCGGGCAAGATTCTTCAAGGCGAGGTCGCCAACCACGTGGCCATAGACGTCGTTGACGAACTTAAAGTCATCCAGGTCAATGAAGGCCATCGTCATGACCTGCTCTGGATCAAGCTTCGTGCGTCGGTTCAGCTCTTTCAAGAAGCCGCGCCGGTTCAGCAGGCCAGTCAAAGAATCCTGAAAGGCCAGGCGGTCAAGTTCCTCTTTCTGCTCGCGCGTGTGCAAGAGGAGGTAGAGGAGGCCGCTGATCAGGAAATCGATCACCAGCATCAGCCCCCATAAGAGCAGTGCTTTCCGCGACCGCCAGCCGCCCTGGGGGGCGATATTCAAGGTCCATTGGCAAGAACCGTAGGAAAAGGTATAGCCAACCGCGTACTTGAAGGTCTTCCCCTTGCCCAGGGAAGATTCAACCTGGACTTTCTTCTTGGATAGGGGCGATTTATTGGTGTCGATGCAGTAGTCGTAGCCCATTTCCCTTAAGCTCTTTAAAGTGTGCTCATAGACATCCGGCAGGGTAACGGTCATCATGACATAGCCCCAGAATTTTCCATTCTTTAAGGTAACGGGATTCATCACCACGACGCAGCGCTTGGCATTAAGCAGCGGCATGGGGCCGTAGATGACGGTCTGCTTCTTCTTTTTGACGAAATCAAGGACCTGCTTGGCTTCCTTGACTTTATTCAGGTCATTGTTCTTCCCTGAGGGTTGGAAGGGGTAGGTATTGGTCACAACGCCATTTGGAACCAGTTCGATCAGGCTGACGTAGTCCTTCTTCAGCAGCTTGGCGGCATGCTTGAAATCCCTGTTGGAGACCTGGCCATTTTCAGCAATCACCAGCTTTTCCATGGTGGCGGTGCTGCTGGTAACGTAGCTAAAGTCCCTTTTCAATACAACGGCGTATGCTTCGGCAATTTGGTAGGCCTTGCTCTTCTTGCCGTCGATTTCCTGTGCATAAAAAAATGCCGAAATGGCAATTGAGGCAATGGCGAAGCAGATGGTAAAAATCAGCCAGATTTTCTTGTCTTTATGGTTTAGTTTCATCGCATTGCCTCAAGGAAATATAAATGTTTACAGAGTTTTACGCTTTAAGTGTAGCACTTCGATGGAAGGAAGCCTATATTTAAAGGAAGTTTCTTTAAATAAGTAAACATGTATTAATAAAAGCGTAAAGCCGATGACTGAAAGCTGGGTAGGAAAATGAAATCCAGGCCAGCAAGTCGCTGGTCTGGATTTTTGCTTCTTACGCGGCGTTGGGCGCGAGATTCTTTAAAATGTTGGTTCGGTACAAAAGCAGGTTGATCACGACGATTCCCGACGTGACCAGGAAGACGGCATTGTAGCCAAGGTGGGCGGAAACGGTTGAGCCAATAACTGGTCCGGCGATGTTGCCGATGTACATGGCACTTTGGTTCCAGCTGAAGACCCGGCTGGTCAGCTCACGCGGGGAGTTTTTGGTCAGCATGGTCTGTACCTGCGGGAAGAGGCAGGCATCAGTGAAGCCAATCAGGAAGCGGCAGATGCCGAGTTCAACCGTGTTTTGCACGAAGGCCGTCAGGAAGAAGAGGATGATTGAGCCAATCAGCCCCCCGAGAATAATCTTGTGGGTCCCGATCCGGTCGCCTAGGCCCCCGAAATATGACGCTGCGGCCACAGTGGCAATTCCGGGCAGGGCGGCAATCACGCCGCTGACGAAGACTACCTGGCCATGACCGTGCATCAAGCTTCTGACATATAAGGAAACGATGGGGTTGATGGAGTTGTTGGCCGCTTGAATGATCAAGGTGGTCAAGAGCAGGCCAAGGATCAACTGGCCGCTTCTAAACTGCTTGATGACGTCGGCGGCTGAGCCGCGCTTTTCTTCTTTGACTGGGACGAAGTCCGTTTCATGGATGAAGAAAATAGACAAGATGAAGCAGATAAAGAGAAGGGAACCGGTAATGAAGAAGGTTACCCGGTAGCTGAAGGCCTGTGACAAGGCCCCGCCAGCAAATGGCCCGAGCAATTGCCCCCCGGTCGCGCAGGAGCTCATGATCCCCAAGGCCTTGCCGCTCTTGTGCTTGGGCGTTTCAGTCGCCACCAAGGCGCTGGAGTTGGAGATGAAGCCGGCAAAGACCCCCTGCATCCCCCGCAAGAAGAGCAGCTGCCACACGTTTTGGGCCAGCCCCATCAAGGCAAAGACGATGGCCATCCCCAAGGAGGCCCGCAGGATCATGGGCTTGCGGCCCTTCTTGTCGGCCAAGCGGCCCCAGATAGGGGAGACCAAGGCAGCTACGACGTAGACGGCTGAGAAGACGGCCCCAGACCAGAAGCTCAGTTCCTGGTGGGAGAACTTGCCCAAGGTGTCGATATACAGGGACAGGAAAGGGGTAACCTCTGAGAAGGCGATCCCCGCCAGAAAGACGCTGACCGCTGAGACATGCAGATTTCTTTTCCAGATTGGCGTTTTATTCACGTAAGAACCTTCTTTTTGACAATTTCTACCATATTTATAGCAACTCATTTGCTGAATTGCGCTCACGAATATCTATTGTAATTGCCTTTGCTTATTTACACAAGGCGAAAAATTAGCGCAGAAAAAAAGGATTGCACCAGCAATCCTTTAAAAAAATAATTTTCTGTTCGATATTGAAGCCCTGATGCTTAGTTCTTGCTGTCGCTGTAGCCGAAGATCTGCAGCAGCTCCAGGAAGAGGTTGACGAAGTCAAGGTAGAGCAGCAAGGCCCCGTTGACAGCCAAGCCCAAGCTGGAAACCTGGTCGCCGTAAGTCTGGTAGATCTGCTTCATCTTCTGCGCGTCGTAGGCAGTCAAGACCGTGAAGATGATGACCGCAATGACGGAGAAGACGAAGGAGGCTGGGCCGCTCTTGACAAAGAAGTTGACGAGCATGGCCACGATCAGGCCGATCAAAGCGGCATTGGCGTAAGCCCCGAAGTTGTCCAGGCTGCGCTTGGTTACGCTCCCGTAGAAGGCCATGCCGGCAAAGACGCCGGCGGCGGAGACGAAGGCCGCGGTGATGGAAGTGCCCGTGTAGACGAAGGCCAGGGTTGAGAATTCAACCCCATAGATGACGGCGATCGCCATCAGCATGAGGAAGCTGGCGGTTGGCCGCCGGGTCGCGTTGAAGCTGATGGCCACGCTCAAGACGATTGGCAGGAACAGCAGAATCCAGACCAAAGCCCGGCTGCTGGCCAGCATTGGCAGGATGGTGCCCGCGCCGACCGTCAAAGTCAGGTAGGCTGTCAAGGCGGAAACCAAGACGGCCAAACCCATGATGGAATACATCTTGCTTAAAAAGCTGTTCAAGGCTGAGGCGTCGACGACGTGCCGGCGGTCAGCGTTTGGTGAAAAGTTGTCCATTTTCTGTTCTTATCTCTTTCTTAATCTTTCAATCCGTTCGCCCCTGTTGGCGAAACTGGCAAAATCCTTTTGTCTGATTGAATACCAATTTACCATACCGGCGCTAAAAAGCAAGAAAGGCGATTCAAGCTTAAGATTGCCTTAATCAAGTTGAATAGGTTGAAGAAAAGTCTTTAAAAGTTCAAAATAGAAATTTAAGGGAGGTTTTTCAATGGAAAAATACAAGGATCGTCCGATTGGCGTTTTTGACTCGGGTCAGGGCGGCTTGACGGTGTTGAGCCGGCTGGTCGACCTGCTGCCGCATGAGAACTTTGTCTTTTACGGCGACTCGGGCAACGCCCCCTACGGGGTCCGGACTAAAGAGGAGGTCTACCAGCTCTCCAAAAGAGTGGTAGAGCACTTGATCAACGATCACCAGGTCAAGGCCATCATGATTGCCTGCAACACGGCAACGAGCGCCGCGGCTGTCCGTCTGCGTGCTGAATACGAGTTGCCGATCATCGGGATCGAGCCTGCGGCCAAGCCAGCCGTCTTGGAAAACCCGGACCAGGAGGTCGTGGTCATGGCCACGCCTTTGACCTTGCGGGAAAGCAAGTTCAACAACCTGCTGCAAAAATACGACAAGGACCACCAGGTGGTCAAGGTGCCGGCGCCCAAGCTGGTTGAGCTGATTGAACAGGGGCAGACCAAGTCGCCTGAGCTTTACTCTTACCTGCACCAAGTCCTTGATCCCTATGCTGGCAAGGCTTCCGCGGTCGTCTTGGGCTGCACCCACTTCCCCTTTGCCAAGCAGGCCATTCTTGACGTCTTGGGCCATCAGACCCGCGTTTATGACGGAGCCATCGGGGCTGCTAATGAGGTCAAGCACCAGCTGGCCAAGCGGGACCAACTGACTGAGCGGACTGAGGCCGGGCGGATCATTTTTGAAAACAGCGCCCCAGGCGCCAGTGCCTTAAGCGAAGAGCTGTACCAGCTGTTCAGAAGTGAAAATTGATCAAAAACGCGCCGGCTGCTTTTTCTTTCAGCGGACCAGTCTTGTATAATATAAGAGGATAAAAATAGCCAAGCTATAAAAATGTTTAACGGTCGATTGTATAATCAATTTGAACACCACTGAAAATCAGTAGTATTAGAATATAAAAAATCCATTTCAACCTCTGGTAGAATATGAATTACCACAAACACGATTCTAAGAAAGAGGTCAAAATGGA
>NZ_VUMX01000024.1:0-28099 GCF_009695985.1 Lactobacillus porci | reverse complement strand
TCCAGCCCCGCCGTCCAAACAGCCGCCTGGACAAGGTGCGCTATATGTTTCAGAAGATAATGTAACGTCTTGCGCAATGCAAGCGTTCATTGCTGGCTATTGCGAAATATCATTGATAAAATCAGTAGATGAAGTGGGGCTGTTCTCTGGTATGCTGTTCTGCGCCGACTGCGGCCATGTGCTGTATCAGCAGCGGTATCAGAACAAGAACCGCAAGCAGGACTGTTATATCTGCGGCAGCTACAAGAAGCGTACCCGTGACTGTACGGCACACTTTATCCGCACCGACCTTTTGACGGCGGGCGTGCTTTCCAATCTCCGGCAAGTGACGGAATACGCCGCCAGGCATGAGAGCCGCTTTGTAAAGCTGCTCATCCAGCAGAACGAAATCGGCGGCAAGAGAAAGACCGCCGCAGCCACGAAGCAGCTTGAACAGGCCCAGACACGCATTGCCGAAGTGAACCGTATTATCAAGCGGCTGTATGAGGACAATGTAAGCGGCAAAATCAGCGACGAGCGTTTCATGGAGCTGTCGGCGGACTATGAGCAGGAGCAGCGGGAACTGAAAGACCGGGCTGCCGCTTTGCAGGAGGAACTTTCCAAGTCGCAGGCCGCCACCGTCAACGCCGAGAAATTCATGGGGATTGTGAGAAAGCACCTTGCTTTTGAAGAATTGACCCCCACCCTCTTGCGGGAAATGATTGAGAAAATCGTCGTGCATGAGTGCAGCTATGACGAGAACGGCACCCGCAGGCAGGACATTGAGATTTATTACAGCTTTGTCGGCAAGATAGACTTGCCGGAAGCCTAACGCCTGACCTATCCGACACAGCCCTAAGTGCCGGATAGGAACGGCAAAATTTTTTACACTTCTATTACTTCTTTATCGCACATTAGCAAAGCAGCACGGCATTGCTTTTATTGGCTATTCGCCCTTTAACTCAGGCAACGGGCAATCTATCCCTGTTAAAGCCAGCTTAAAGCAGATCGCTGATAAGCGGGGCGTGTCCATCCACCAAGTCATGCTGGCCTGGACCATGCGGACCGGGCAGGTCTTGACCATTCCCAAAGCCGGTTCAGTTGACCACATGCGGGCCAACCTGGCGGCTGCTGACCTGATCTTGACCGCCGGCGAACTGGCCGCCTTGGACCGGGATTACCTGCCACCGAAGAGCAAGCAGCCTTTGGAGAGCATCTAAGTTTCAGCTGATTTCCACGAAGGTCTTGTAGTAGTCGTAGACCTTGCCGCCTTCGGAAATCGAACTTACCCAGCTAAGTTGAAAACTACACAATCAAGACCCAAAAAGCCTTGCTCCCACAACTGGAGCAAGGCTTTTCGCGTGCTTTAGTTTTTGACCAGACCTTGCTTGTCGCGCTTGATCAAGCTCAAGACGCAGGCAAAAATCAAGAGCGTGAAGACAAAAAGGACGATGAAGGCCGCTTGTGAGCCCATGACCACCTGCTTGCTCTGCCCTTGGTAAGGGCTGCCGGCGATGGCGATAATTACGGACATGGCCGCGGTCCCAATCGAGCCGGAGTACTGCTGCAGCATGTTGAAGAGGGCGTTGCCGTCGGCAATGTGCATGACTTCCAGCTGCTGGAGTCCAATAGTCATGGAGTTGTTGTACATCATGCTGAAGCCAGTCATGAACATGACGTGGAAGATCACGATCAAGGCAATGGAAAGCTTCTGGGCGAAAATGATGTAAAGCAGGATGCCGGCCATGGCCAGGCAGCTGCCGATCAAGAAGAGCTTCTTAAAGCCTTGGCTGTCCAAGAGTCGTCCCATGACCGGCCCGAAGAAGGCTGACAGCAGGCTCCCCAAGAGCAGCAGCATCCCGCTGGTTAAGGCGCTGGTCTTCAAGCCCAGCTGGGCCAGGTTAGGGATGACGAAAGTCAGGCTGATCTGGATAAATTGCAAGAAGGTGTAGATTAACAGGCCCAGGTTAAAGCTGGTATTTTTCAAAACGCCAATATTGATGATGTGGGCCTTGCCTTCCTGCTTGGCCAGCTTGAAGAAGCTGAACAAAGCGGCCGCGGTGACCAGGAGCCCGCCCCAAACCAGAGGGTTGGCCAGGCCGCTGCTCAGGTTGTTTACGGCCAGGGTCAAGGCGATCAGGGCCAAGACAATCAAGAGGTACTCGCTAAAGTTGAAGTGGTCCCGGTGAGCCTCATTGTCGCTCATAAAGCAGGCCGCGATGATGCAGAAGACGATCGTGACTGGCAGGGTGAAGATAAAGTTGAACCGCCAGTTGAGGGCCGACAGGCAGATCCCGCCGTAAGTTGGCCCGAGTGACGGTGCCAGGGCAATGATCATCCCTGCCGTCCCGACAAAGGACCCTTGCTTGGCCCGCGGAACCTCCAGCATGATGATTGAGAAGAGCAGGGGCATGGCAATCCCCGTCCCGATCCCTTGAATGATCCGGCCCAGCAGCATGATTGGCAAGGTGGTCGACACCATGCAGATCACCCCGCCGATGACTGAAGCCGTGCCGGCCGCGATGATCAGGCTCTTGAACTTGAAGCTGCGCTGCAGGTAGGCGGCCAGAACGATCGTTAGGGTCACCGCCAGCAGGTAGGCGGTGGTGATCCATTGCACGTTGTTCAAGGACTGGTTAAAGACCTTCATCAGGGTCGGGAAGGTGACGTTCATTGACGTTTCAACCAAGACCCCGCTGCAGGCCACGCCCGCCGTCCCGACGATCGACCAGATCACGGAAGGGGTGACTTTTTTGTGAGCATCCATTAAAATAAAAACCTCCAATTCAGCGAATCCGGACCCGGAAAGGGTCTTTGGATTCACCGAATTGGAGTCAAACGCTCTAGTGAACCAAGCTCCACAAAGCTTGCTTAAAAAACTTGTCATTAATCTACTTTAGCATTTTTTGTCAAAAAATGTCAGTAAAAAACAGGGCGCGTGCCCTGTTTTCTTTATTTGGACTTGATGTAGTTCTGCCCGTCAGCTGCAGGCCCGACCGTCTTACCGAAGAAGATGACCAGGACCACGATGGTGATCACGTAAGGCGCGATCTGCAGGTAGACTGATGGCAGGCTGGAGATGCCAGGGATTTGGTCGCCGATGATGCTCAAGCTTTGGGCGAAGCCAAAGAACAATGAGGAAAGCATGGCCCCAACTGGGTTGTAGCGGCCGAAAATCATGGCTGCCAAGGCCATGAAGCCTTGACCGGCAATCGTGGAAACTGAGAAGTTGCCGGAAATTGCTTCAGCGAAGACTGCCCCGCCGATCCCGCCAAGGAAGCCGGAGATCAGGACGCCGGCGTAGCGCATCTTGTAGACGTTGATCCCCAAGGTGTCGGCAGCTTGCGGGTTTTCACCGCTGGACCGCAGGCGAAGGCCAAATCTGGTCTTGTACAGGACCCAGTAGAGGAAGATGGACAAGACGATGGCTACCCAGGCTGGAGCTGAGGTGTTCTTGAAGAAGATTGGCCCCAGAACCGGAATCTTGGCCAGACCTGGGAAGGAGAAGTAGCCGAAGTTTTGGGTGATGTTTTCGGTCTGCCCCTTGTTGTAGATGGCCTTAACCAGGAAGACGGCCAGTGGCGGCGCCATCAGGTTCAAGACCGTCCCGGAAATAACGTGGTCAGCCCGCCAGTTGATGGTGGCTACGGCGTGGAGCAGGGAGAAGATGATCCCGACGATCCCGCCGAGCAGCGCCCCGATCCAAGGGGTTGCCGTGCCAAAAGTGCTGGCGCAGCTCAGGTTGAAGACGACGGAGGTGAAGGCCCCCATGGTCATGATCCCTTCCAGGCCGACGTTGACGATCCCGGAGTTTTCACTGAAGGCCCCGCCCAGTGAAGTGAAAATCAGGGGAGCCGAATAGACTAAAGTTGATGAAACGATTAAGGCTAATACAGTCACGAAGTTCATTATGCTTCCCCTCCTTCATTCTGCTTGGCTTTGGCCCGGTTGGCCGTTTCCGTGGTCGCGATGTAGGTCGCGGTCTTGTCAGACTTCTTTTCCTTGAAAAGCAGGCCGACTGCCCAGCTGATGGCGACGAAGAAGATGATGGCCGCGATGACGATGGAGACGATTTCGAATGGAATCCCGGCAACCGTCTGCATCCCCAGACCACCGATCTTCAAAATGGAGAAGAGCAGGGAGGCCAGCAGGATGCCGATGGCGCTCATGCCGCCCAGCAGGGCAACGGACATCCCGTCCCAGCCAATGTCCAGGGTAGTCGTCTGCGTGAAGTAGTTTTGGTAGGTCCCCAGACCTTGTACGACCCCGCCCAGACCACAGAAGGCCCCGGACAAAAGCATGGAAACGACGATGTTCTTCTTGTCGCTCATGCCGGCGTAGCGGCTGGCGAATGGGTTCAAGCCGACGGCCTTGATTTCAAAGCCGACCGTGGTCTTCTTCATCAAGAACCAGAAGATGACCAGGGCGATCAGGGCCAGGAAGACCCCGCCGCTGATTCTGGACCCGCCGAACATGTCGCTCAGCCAAGGAATCCGCATGCTGCCGTTGGCGCCAACAGCCTTAGTGGTGTCAGTGTCGATCCGCAGGTTCTTGGACATGACGTCTTGGTGCAGGTATTGGCACAGGTACAAGACGATATAGTTGAGCATGATGGTGGAGATAACTTCGTTGGTCCCGAAGTAGGCCCGCAGCCAGCCGGCGATCCCGGCAACCAGGGCACCAGCCACGATGCCGGCGATGACTTCAAATGGCAGCAGGATGTAGCCCGGCAGATTCTTGAAGGCCAAGCCGATCCAGATGGCGGTCAGCCAGCCGGCTTGCGCCTGGCCTGGCAGACCGATGTTGAAGAAGCCGGCGGCTGAGGAAATCTGGAAGCCGATCGCGATGAAGATCAAAGGCGTCGCGTTGCGGATGGTTTCCCCAATCCCGTTCATTGAGCCCAGGGCACTGTCAAACATTGACCCATAGGCTTCAAAAGGATTGTAGCTCCAAGCCAGCATGATGATGGCACCGACCAAAAAGCCGGCGATAACGGATACGATTGGCACTAACAGCCGCTTAGTTTTCGGGCTGACCTTAATCATTAGCGGTGGCCTCCTTGTCTAAATGCTTACCAGTCATCAGCAAACCTAATTCGGTTTCGCTGGTCTGGTCTGGGTCAACTTCACCGGATTCAGTCCCGTCGTGCAGGACGACGATCCGGTCGGACAATTGCAGGATTTCATCCAGTTCGTAGGACACGAGCAGGATGGCCTTGCCGGCGTTGCGTTGGGCAAGCAGCTGGGAGTGGATGTACTCAATCGCCCCAACGTCCAGACCACGCGTTGGCTGGAAGGCAATGATCAAGTCAGCGTCGCGGTCCAGTTCCCGGGCAATGATGGCCTTTTGCTGGTTACCACCGGACAGGTCGCTGGCTGGCAATTGTTCACTGGTCGTGCGGACGTCGAACTTCTTGATCAGTTCCCGGGCATGTTCCCGGATGGCCTTTTCGTTCATGATGCCATGCTTGGAGTAAGGCTGCTTGTAGTAAGTCTGCAGGGCCATGTTTTCTGACAGCGGCAGGCTTAAGATCAAGCCGTACTTTTGCCGGTCGGCTGGGATGTGGGCCACGCCGCTTTCAGTGATTTCGCGGACTGGCTTGTTGGTCAGGTCCTGGCCATTGATCATGACTGACCCGCTTTCTACATGGCGCAGGCCAGTAATGGCTTCGACCAGTTCGTCCTGGCCGTTGCCGTCGATCCCGGCCAGACCGAGCACTTCCCCGCCGTGGATGGTGAAGGAGAGACCCTTGACGGCTTCAGTTCCCCGGTCTTCCTTGACGTGGAGGTCCTTGACCTGCAGCACTTCCTTGCCCAGGTCAATGTCCGGCTTGTCCAGCTTGAAGTTGACGTGGTGGCCAACCATCATTTCAGCCAGCTGTTCGTCATCAGCGTCAGCGACGTCAACGGTCTGGATGCTCTTCCCAGCCCGGATGACCGTGACTCTGTCGGCACTTTCCTTGATTTCCTTCAGCTTGTGGGTGATCAAGATGATGGACTTGCCTTCCTTGGCCAGGTTCTTCATGATCTTGATGAATTCCACGATTTCTTGCGGCGTCAGGACCGCGGTAGGTTCGTCGAAAATCAGGATGTCAGCCCCGCGGTAGAGGACCTTCATGATTTCGACTCTTTGCTGCTGGGCCACGGTAATGTCGGAAATCTTAGCGTCAGGATCGATGTCCAGGCCGTATTGCTTGGACAGGTTGACGATCTGCTCGCGGGCCTTCTTGAAGTCCAGGGATGGACCCTTGGTTGGCTCGTGGCCTAAAATGATGTTTTCCAAAACGGTGAAGGCTTGGGCCAGCATAAAGTGCTGGTGCACCATCCCGATTCCCAGGCTGGTGGCGGCGTTAGGACCAGAAATATTGACTTTCTTGCCGCGCACGTAGATCTCGCCAGAGGTTGGTTCAAGCAGCCCGGACAGAATGCTCATCAGCGTTGACTTGCCGGCACCGTTTTCGCCAAGAAGCGCCAGGATTTCGCCCTTGCGGAGCGTGAGGTTGATATCGTTGTTGGCTTTAAAACCGTTAAAGTCTTTCACGATATGGCGCATCTCAATGATGTTGTTGGTCTCTTTTTCCATATGATAAAAGCTTTCCTTTTACAAAAAACACCCCGTAAATATGCGGAGTGTTTCAAATTGACTACTATATATTGTGCTACTTACTTGGAGTAGTTGCAACTTTAATTTTGCCGGCCAAGATTTGCTTGCGGGCAGCTTGAACTGCCTTCCAGGTCTTGGCGTCAAGGTTGCCCTTAGTGACGGAAACGCCATCGTGAGCCAAGCCGTAGGAAATTACCTTACCGCCAGGGAATTTGCCGTCGTAAGCCTTGTCAGCGATGTCCTTGCATGCGAAGCGCAGCCCCTTTAATACAGAGGTCAGCGTGAAGTTGGCCTTCTTGCCGTCTTTAGAAGTGTAGTTACCCAAGTTTGCTTGGTCAACGTCAACGCCGATAACCCAAACCTTCTTAGCAGCAGTAGTGGCCTTGTTGCGGGTCTTGGCTTCGGTGAAGACACCGTTGCCGGCGTTGCCGGCAGCTTGGTA
Source organism: Lactobacillus porci (assembly GCF_009695985.1). Lineage (NCBI taxonomy): Bacteria > Bacillati > Bacillota > Bacilli > Lactobacillales > Lactobacillaceae > Lactobacillus > Lactobacillus porci. The sequence goes on along the minus strand of NZ_VUMX01000024.1, from coordinate 21,075 downwards.
GATGATGTCGGCGCCGTCAGTGTACATTGATTGGGCGATTGACTTGGCCTTGTCAGTTGAGGTGAAGTTGCCGATGTATTGGTCGTAAACGGTAATCTTCTTGCCTAAAGCCTTGGCACCGTCCTTAACGCCTTGCTTGAAGCCGGCTTCGAACAGTTCAAGAACGCTGGACTTAGCCCCGCCGATGAAGCCGACCTTGTTGGTCTTGGTAGTGTAGGCAGCAGCCAGACCGCCAAGGTATGAAGCTTCGTTGCTCTTGAAAGTAACGGAAGCAACGTTCTTGCGGCCAGTGATGACTGAGTCGATCAAGACAAAGTTCTTCTTAGGGTACTTCTTTGATGCAGCTTTAACTGAGTCAGTCAGCATGTAGCCAACGCCGTAGATGGTTTGGTAGCCGGCTTGGGCAGCTTGCGTCAAGTTAGGGGTAAAGTCAGCAGCAGATGAAGATTCAAAGTACTGGTAACCGCCCTTGCCTTGCTTCAAGCCGTGTTCCTTGCCGTAGTCCTTAAAGCCAGACCAAGCGGCTTGGTTGAAGGAGTGGTCGTCGACACCGTTGCCGTCAGTGATCAAAGCGATCCCGTGCTTGGTATCCTTGTTGACTGTAGTGTTTGACTTCTTGCCGGAGCAGGCAGTCAAAACAGCGGCAACTGACAGAGTGGCTGCTCCTGCGGCAACCAATTTCTTGTAATTAAAGCGCATAGCAAAATGACTTCTTTCTTTTTTGTTTTTGTGATATACGAACATTTATGTATTAAAGATAGCATTTGGTTTGGGAAAAAGCAAGAGGTTAAATAGGCGAATATTCGTTTTTTTGGACTTTTTTTCAAAAAAAGCTTTTCTGAAACTGAGAAAACGGTTAATTTACGAACGAACTGATAACTCTGTATAGACCGGTTCCCGGATTGGGAGGCTTAGGGCAGTTGTGATACAATTAGTAGCAGATTAAGGAATCAGGAAAGTTAGCTAATCTGGGGCAGCCGCGAGGCTGCCTTTTTTGCTGCAAGTTATAACAGTTAAGAAAAAGGCGCCCATCGAATGATGAGTGCCTCTTAAAAATCATTTGTTTGAGCTTACTTCAAGTCGCTTACGCTGTCGGCAACCTTGATCTTGCCGGCCAGGATTTGCTTGCGGGCTGCTTGAACCTTGCTCCAAGTCTTGGAGTCGATGTTGCCCTTGGTTACGGAAACGCCGTTGCCTTCAAGAGTGTAGACAAAGTGCTTGCCGCCTGGGAACTTGCCTTGGTATGCCTTTTCAGCGATTCGTTCAACAGCAACGTCCAGACCCTTCAGGACTGAAGTCAGCACGAAGTTTTCCTTCTTGCCGTCCTTTGAAGTGTAGTTGCCCAGGTTTGATTGGTCAACGTCGACACCGATGACCCAAACCTTCTTGGAAGCCTTGCGGTTCTTGTTGATATCCTTGGCTTCAGTGAAGACCCCGTTACCAGCGTTGCCGGCCGCGTGGTAGATGATGTCAGCGCCGCTGGCGTACATTGATTGGGCAATTGACTTAGCCTTGTCGGTTGAAGTGAAGTTGCCGATGTATTGGTCGTCAATCTTGATCTTCTTGCCCAAAGCCTTGGCACCTGCTTCAACACCTTGCTTGAAGCCGGCTTCGAACAGTTCCAGAGTAGCTGACTTAGCCCCGCCAATGTAGCCAACGTGGTTAGTCTTGGTCGTGTAAGCAGCAGCGATACCTGCCAGGTAGGATGCCTGGTTGCTTTCGAAGGTAACGGAAGCAGCGTTCTTTTGGCCAGTGATGACGTCGTCGATGATTACGAAGTTCTTCTTAGGGTTCTTCTTGGCCGCGGCCTTGATGGCGCTAGTCAATTGGTAGCCAACGCCGAAGATGGTTTCAAAGCCTGAGTTGGCTGCTTCGTTGGCGTTTGGCGTAAAGTCGGCTGCAGATGAAGATTCAAAGTATTGGTAGCCGCCCTTGCCTTGCTTAAGACCATGCTTCTTGCCGAAAGCCTTGAAACCAGTCCAGGCGGCTTGGTTGAATGAGTGGTCGTCAATGGCGTTGTTGTCAGTGATCAGCGCGATGCTGTGCTTGGTAGTCTTGGTACCAGTTGACGTTGCTGACTTCTTGCCTTGGCAGGCAGTCAAAAGCACTGAAACTGAAACAGCAGCAGTAGCGATAGTAGCTAACTTATTAAATTTAGAAACAGACACGTGATGTCCTCCGTTACAACACGAATGTTTGCATGACAATCGTGCAAGATGTTTACTTTTTCTCTAAACTATTATAAATAAAAAATAGGAAAAAGCAATATTTTAAGTTAGTTTCCGAACTGCTTTTTTAGAAGCAGACTAACGAAAAAGCCAAGCCTGACTTTCTCAGGCTTGGCTTTCGCGGTTGATTGTTTTTTGGAATCCAAAGCATCAGCATCCATGTTGTTTCGCGGGATCAGGTTCTGTTAAGACAGGGTGATCGTAAAATCAAAGTCGTGATCCAAAGAGTCATCACTGAAGTCTTGTCCACTCGCGTCAAACTTCACGCGGACGCTCTTCACGTTTGAGGTATTCTCAACTGGAACCGTTACGGTTCCTTGCTTGCTTACGTTCTTGGAAATATCGCCATCCCAGTTTTCAGTGGAATCTGCTTCATGCTGCTCACCGTTGGAGTAGCTGTATGTTCCTTGAGTTGGATAGACTGAAACATCCGCCTTGGTCTTAATGACGTAATGCAGCTGAAGGAAGCCATGAATGTTGAATTTGCCGTCGTTGGCACTGCTATACTTATAGGTCTTGGCAGTCTTGTATAGAGTGACCTTGTCAACGGTGACGCTGCCGCCGGCCCAGCTGTTGTTGGTGTAGTTGGGCTTAAAGGTTTTCGCGGAAGCAATTTCGTAATTTTGGTAGTCAACGGTTAAAATCCGCTTAGCGTTGCTTTTGCCAGAGGACTTCTCTGTGGTAGAACTCTTGGCAGAATGCTTTGATGAACTGGCGACTGAGGCTTCATGGGTCTCATCATCGCCCGAAGCGCCCGCGGCGCCAATAATGTAGCCGGCGAAAAAGACTAAAATAAAGGCGATGGTTACAGCCCACCATTGTTTGTAAAAAGGCTTCTTATTGCTTTTCATGATGAGGCCTCCTGACTTTAAGACTTAGAACCGTTCAGCTTGTTGTTGACGCTTAAAAAGCCGAAGCCGGACAACAGGGCGGAAAGAGCGCCGACAATGCAGGCAATGCCAATATCGCCAAACATCATCAAGCCGATGGCAATGCCTAAAACTCCCAAAATGATCAATAAAATTCCAACTGCTTTCATTTTTCTCTCCTTATGTCATTGCAACTCGATGCTGACTGGCGGTGCATCGGAAAACTTTTTCTTTCAAACATCCGCGTCCTGCTCCCAGCATCCAGATTAAGTGTAGACTTTTAAAGAGAAGGATTGGTGGGCAGGCAGCCCACTAGAGGCCAAAAGATGAAATCGCTACCGATAAAGCCGCCAGCGCAGTTGTCAAAACCGTAGCCACGAGCAGGTAGCTGATGATGATCCCGCAGAAGCGGACAAATTTTGACTTGGATGAGTGGAAAAGGCACGTGTCCTTGATATTGCGGTAGTTGCAGGCAAACAGGACGATCATGAAAAGAATCATGAAAAAAGATAGCCTAAGCAGAAAACGGTCGACTGCTGAGTTCCCCTTGGCTTCCATATTAAAGGAACTAAACAGCATCAACAGATAGCCGCAGGTGGCCATAAGCATGCGGGCGGGCTGATGACTGCGAAAACCTGGCAGGCGCCAGCTGGAGCGGCCTAAGTCAGTGATTGCATCCTTAAACTCTTGAGCGCTTTGGTAGCGTTTCTGGCTGTTGATATGGGTAGCCTTTTCGATAATGGCCCGTTCTGGTCCTTGATAAAGGTTGACGCTGGGCAGGGAGCCGGTATAAAGGACGTTCATCAAGACCCCGACCGCGTAGAAGTCGCTGGCTGGCCCGCTCTGGCTGAAGCCAAACTGCTCCGGGGCCGCGTAGCCCAGTGACCCCAGGATATGGGTGTCGCGGTCGGCCTCTTCCTGCGTGTTCCGGGCAATATCAAAGTCAGCTAGGATCAGCTTTTGGCCATCGTAGAAAATATTTTCCGGCTTGATATCCCGGTGAATGATCAGGGGCGTCTGCTTGTGCAAGACTTCCAGGACGTCCAAGAGCTGGCAAATCAAGTCGTGGATTTCAGTGGAAGTGAGCTGGTGGTTCTCCAAGTACTGGTCGAGGCGGGGAGAAGTGATATATTCTTCAACGACGGTCAGGCGGTCGCTTTTTTCCAGGCAGACGATCTTGGGAATTGCAGTGTCCAGCTGGGCCAGCTGCTCATATAAAGGAGCGTACTCTAAAGGAAGGACCCGCTCGATGTAAGGAGTCGGGACCAGCTTCTCAACTTTGAAAATTGCCTTGTCATCCGTTATTTTAATCGGAATAGGATTTACATAGTCGCTGATTTTTCCTTGCTTCATCTTATATAAAATCTTTCTGCCATAATGGTAACAATAGGGGTAAAAATGGAAACTGATAAATTGCTTGACGCGTTAAAAACAGATCATATTTCTAATGTACTAGATCAAGTGGCTGATTACAATTTTGCCGGCTACTTGAACAAGCTGATCGCGGACAAGGGGGTTAAGAAAAGTGACCTCTTCAATGAGGCCGCGATTGAGCGCAGCTATGGCTATCAAATCTTGAAAGGGCGGCGCTTGCCGTCAAGAAACAAGGTTTTGGCCCTGGCCCTCAGCTTGAAGCTGTCACTGAAAGAGACTAACCGTCTCTTGTCTTTGAGCGACAACGGGGCGCTATATGCCAATGTGAAGCGGGATGCAGTTCTGATCTATTGCCTGGTCCGGGGGATGTCGGTGATCGATACTGACCAGCAGCTGGCCCAATATGGCTACCAGAGCTTGAACGAGGAGGAGTAAGGGGGTAAGATGGCGAAGATTAGTTGTTGGAGGAGGAAAGGGTGAAAATGGAAGAGCTGGTATTGATTGCTTTAGCCACTGCTTCAGCTTTGTTTGAGCTGACAAGTTTGGCTAGATTAATGCATGTAAGTTGGAGAAAAGAAGACCTGCTGACAACCGCGGGCTTGGGTGTCTTAACTTTTGAATTCATTTTCGCGAAAGAAGCAGACCAGCAGGTCGCACTATACTTGGCAAACATTGTTTTGCTGCTGTCGGCTTTTTACTTTTATCACCGGCAGAACTGGCAAGTGCTTCTGTTTTATGGCTTGAGCGTGGCTTTGGCAAATCTGTTGCTTTTACAAGCGTTTCTCAAAATTGGCAGGAGCAGTCTGCTCCTGGTCTTGCTCACCTATGCTGTTCTGGCGCTAGCGGCAGAAGGCTGGCGGCGGCTGAATGAAAAAAGGCACAAGCAGCCGGATTATCTGCTGAAAATATATCTGTTTTCCAGCCTTTTAGCTTGGGATTTTAGCTTGTGGCTTTTTGGCTGGTCAGAGGCCAGCCTTTTGATCTTGCTGCTTTTGCAGGGTTGCTTGACCCTGTTGGTTTTATTGGCCAACCAGCGGGACTATGAACGGCAGCTGGCTGACCAGGAAAGAGAGAATTTGCGCAGCTATCTGCAGAGCGTCAGAAATAGCGAGGAAGAATTGCGGCGCTTTAAGCATGACTATCAAAACATGCTGCGCAGCTTGGAGCTTTCTTTAAAGAATGACCAGGCTTCAGCGGCTTTGACCAGCTTGAAAAAGTACTCTGATGACATTTTGGAAAAAGAAGAGTTGTGGCAGTTCAAGGACGTTGACCGGATTGCTGACCTGCAGCTGCAGAGCTTGGTGATCGCCAAGCTGCAGAAACTCCGCCGCTTGCAGATTCGTTATATTTTCGAAGCCCGGCAGATGATTGAAATCCCAGCAGGGATTGATGTATATGATTTGATCAGAATCATTGGGATTGCTTTTGACAATGCCATTGAGGAAAGCCAGGCCTATCAAGCGAGTGGTCAGAGCCCTATTGTTGAGATTTTGTTTTATCGCGATCAGGGAAATTCCTTTGAATTTACCATAAAAAATAAGCTGCGAGACCAGCAAAAAGCTGATCTGCCGGCTTTTGACCAAAAGAATTTTACCAGCAAGCAAGGGCATGCCGGTTTGGGTTTAAGCAATGTACAAGAACTGCAGAAGAAATACGCGAATTTGTTTGTTGAGTATCGACTTGAAGGAGACAAGTTCATTTTTGGACTGACTGTCGCATAATTAGGGGGAAAGATGACTGAAATTTTGGTATGCGATGATGACCTGCTTCAGGCTCAGGCTTTGGCAAAGGTGGTTAAATTGGCGGGAGAATTTTTAGCGGAGGATTACGGACAAAGCGTTTCTGTTTCAGCAATGGGATCCCCGCGAGAAGCTTTGGCTTACGCGGCTGACCGGCAGGTTCAGCGGGGAATCTACTTCTTGGATATTGAATTTGCCAAGTCAGAAATGGATGGCTTAGATCTGGCGGAAAAGCTCTTGCATTCTGATCCCCAGGGCCAGATCATTTTTGTAACCACGCATTCGGAGCTGGCCTTGCAGACTTTTCAGCGAAGAATCGGTACGCTGGACTATATCGTTAAAAATGCTGATTTGGACAGTCTGCAAGAGCGAGTTGTGGCGACTTTGCGCCTGGCACTGGAAAGATCGACGCAGCTGAATTTGGTCAAAAAGCAGACTTTTACCTATAAAGTCGGCCGGCAGCTTAGAAATATCAACACTGATGATGTCTACTACGTCGCGACGACGCCATTTCCACATAAGCTGCAGCTGGTCGCGAAAAATCTGCGGGCGGAGTTTGTCGGCAATCTTAAGCAGCTTGATCAGGAATGCGGTTTTTTGCTGAAAATCTCCCAATCTTGCCTAGTTAATCCGAAAAATATTGCTGAGATAGACTTGCGCGCCAGGACTATCACTTTAGTTGACGGGGAGAGGCTGAAATACGCGCGCAGCTGCAGCCGTCAGCTGCGACAGCTGAAGCAGAATTGACCGCTTATGACGGATAAATGACTGGATTTGAATTTCTTGCCCCTCTTTTTTGCGCTGAAACTATAATTCTGATTAGGCCGAAAGGATAGTTCGGATGTAAAGGTGGAGGAAGAAAATGAATAGCTTGTTTTTGGTAAATTTGCTGATCGGCTGCGGGATGCTGCTGAGTGGCTTTAAGCAATTGCCGGTGACTTTTAGCTGGCGAAAATTAGCAGTGGTTTTTCTGGCAAGCGGGAGTCTGCTCTTGGTTGAAGGGATGCTGGCCAGGGAAGAGTTTGAAACGGCGCTGGTGCTTTTGGTGATCGCGGCTCTCTATCTGCTGCTGGGGATGGCCGGCTTGGTCATGATGTTTGTCAAAAAGGACCGGCAAGCTTTCACCAGCGAAGACTGGCGCGATTTTGCAGCCGTCTTGATCATCAGTGCCTTGCTGGCCTTCTACTTCTTGCGGGATGCTGCTTTCAGCTTGTCCAGCATGCTGCTGCCGGAAGCGATGTTTCTCGCTGGCTTGCTCCTGGTCACTTGGTCTGTTAAAGCCGGGAGAAAAGCTTAATAGATGAAAAAGTGCTGAGCTTCTGTTCAGTACTTTTTATATCCAATTTATAGAAAAAATACCATTTAAGTGAAAAAGGAGTATACTTTCAGTAAAGAATGAAAAGTGAAAACAAGGTGAGTGAACAATGAAAAAAGAAATTCCGACCCTGCCCTTTAATTCCTCGCAAGGAATGATCATGTTGGCCGCCAGCATCTATAGCGTGGCCCTGTCCTTCATAGTCCAGGAGTACGTCTCCAGCCCCGCGGTCAACAGTTTGGTCAACAACATCAGCGTTGCCGTGAGTGTGGCCTTTGCCTTGGCTATCGGCAGCTTCGTTGACCAGCATGGTGCCTGGCGGATTCTCTTTTTTACCACCTTGCTTTCTGGAATAGCCTGCTTCCGCCACTGATTTTTGACCTGGACAAGGCGGCCTTCATCGGCGTCTTGATTGTTGTCGACATTGTTATTTCTGTTATCAGTGAGTTCGACAACGCCTCCAGAACTGTCTATATCGTCCGCAAGGAGAACAGGGAGGCCATCCCCTTGGTGCAGCAGGGGATCAGCTCGCTGAACTCTATCGCTTCAATTGTCGGTTATCTGCTGGTTTTCGTGACCCTCAGCTTTGTGGCTTTGCCCAACTATCTCTACCTCTGTGCTGTCCTTTATCTTCTGGCCCTCTTAATCTGGCTGCGGGTATCGGCTGATCAGGTTGTTGCTGATGCTAAGCCCAGCTTCAGCTTTTCCATCCTGGTCCGCGACATCCGTGAATCAGTCAGCATCGTCTTTAAAAAAGGCATCGCCCTGATTTTTGCTGCTGAAGTCCTGTTTACCTGCCGGAACCAACTGGTCATGAGCCTGGTAATTTTAAAAATCGGCCGCTATGATCCCAAATTCAAGTCAATCCTGGTGATTGGCCTGGGCATCATCTTGGCCGTGGCTGTTGGTGCTGGCCTCAACCGGGCTGTGGTCAGCCTGCCTGCTGGTCTCAAAAAGCTCTCTGTCCTTGCCTTGATCGTCCTTTCTGCCGGGGCAACCTACCTAAGCGGCGGGGCAGGCCGCCAACTTTCTCCCTTTATTTTCGGCCTCCTGCTTGGCAGCATTTTTGGTACCGGCATCCCCGTCTACACCTACCTGGAAACCAGCCGGATCATGAAAACTCCCGCTGCCTATCAGGGACGGAGCACGGCCCTGCTACGCTTCGTGGGCATCTTTTTGACCTTGATCATGGCTATGGTTCTGGGCTTCTTTGAAGGCCGGGTAAAGAGCAGCGTGGCCCTCTACTTCTCAGCTGGCGCCATTATCCTCCTCGTGATCTTCTGCCTGGTCTTGCTCCAGTCTGGCCGCGAAAAAAACGCCTGATACGCAAAAAATCTCTGAGCTCCTGCTCAATGTCATTAAGTTAAGGCATTAGCTTTGAACGGGGAATGCTTTAGGACACTCATCTAAGTTTGATGAGTGTTTTTCTGCTTAATTTTTGAAACCGTTTTACGCTATCTTTGGTTAGAGATTTTATCAAAGGTGGCGTATTTTTATGACTAAGAAGCATCAAGTCCTAAGACAGCTTGATTCTGTTACAGACATGGCTGCCAAATGCATCAATTACTTTGTTTATCATCCAAGCAAAGACTTCACGCGTAAAAGAAAACTGGATGCTAAGACATTCATTAAGACCACTCTTGCCATGCAAGGAAACTGCTTGAACAAGGAGCTAGCTGACGCATTTCCTAAGCCCTCTAAGCGAATGACCGCGTCGGCTTACGAACAGCAGAAATCAAAGGTTAACCCTAGATTATTTAAGGCAATTCTTATGTCAACCGGTCTGATTTTTGTCGAAATCTGCCCCCAAAGTATATCAACCGGATTGGATTTGGCCGAAAAAAGCCCCCAAAGTATGTCAACCGGTCTGATTTTTGTCGAAAAAAGCCCCCGAAGTATGTCAACCGGTCTGGATTTTGTCGAAAAAAGCCCCCAAAGTATGTCAACCGGATTGGAATTGGCCGAAAAAAGCCCCCAAAGTATGTCAACCGGATTGATTTTTGCCGAAAAAAGCCCCCAAAGTATGTCAACTGAGCTGGATTTTGTCGAGAATTGCCCCCAAAGTGTGTCAACCGAGACTGGTTGAGTCAACTTGGGGGCAAATTTTTGGAAAAAGTGGCCCGGTTGAGTCAACTTGGGGGCGAAAAAACGGAAAATCGGCTCCGGTTGAGTCAAACCGGGGGCGAAAAAACGGAAAATCGGCTCCGGTTGAGTCAAACTGGGGGCGAAAAAACGGAAAAAGTGGCTCGGTTGAGTCAAACTGGGGGCGAAAAAACGGAAAAAGTGGCTCGGTTGAGTCAAACTGGGGGCGAAAAAACGGAAAAATGGCTCCGGTTGAGTCAAACTGGGGGCGAAAAAACAAACGGAAAAGGAGGTACGCGCATCCGCGTACCTCCTTTTTAATACCTAACTACTTGCTTGGGTGGCTTGGTACTGAAATCTTGCCGGCCAGAATCTGGCTGCGGGCAGTTTGTGCCTGCTTCCAAACTGAAGCCTGGACGTAGCCCCGGGTCAAGTAGACCCCGTTGTGCTTCAAGCCGTAAACCAGCTGCTTGCCGCCTGGGAACTTGCCCTTGGCTGCCTTAGTGGCAATGTCCTTAACCGCTACGTTGACCCCAGTCATAACGCTGGTCAGGCAGAGGTTTGACTTCTTGCCGTCCTTGGACTTGTACTTGCCCAGATTTGATTGGTCAGAGTCGACCCCGATGACCCAGACCTTCTTGCTGGAGCTGGCGGCCAGTCCTTCGTTGATTGACTTGGCTTCACTGAACAAGCCTTGGCCAGCTGAACCGGAAGCGTGGAAGATCACGTCCGCCTTCTTGGCAAACATGGCCTTGGCAATTGACTTTTCCTTGTCAGCGGCCGTAAATGAACCAACGTATTGGTTCAAAATCGTGATCTTCTTGCCCATCTTCTTGGCCGTGTCCTGCACGCCCTTGGCAAAACCGGCATCAAACAAGTCAACGATGTCCCCGTGAACCCCGCCGATAAAGCCGACCACGTTGGTCTTGGTGGTCCGGGCGGCAACTACCCCAGCCATGTAGGAGGCATCTTGGGACTTGAAGTTGGCGGAAGCCACGTTCTTTTGGCCCTTGATCACGTCGTCGATGATGACGAAGTTCTTGTCGGTATGCTTCTTGGCTGCCGAAGCAATCGCGCCCTTAAGTGAGTAGCCGACCCCGAAGATGGTCTTGTAGCCAGCCGCGACCGCTTGGTTGATGTTGGGCGTGAAGTCAGAAGCTGAGCTGGATTCAAAGTACTGGTAGCCGTTGGTTCCGCGCTTGAGGCCTTGGGACTTGCCGTAAGCGACCATCCCTTCCCAGCCGGACTCGTTGAATGAGTGGTCGTCAACCCCGGCGATGTCGGTGATCAAGGCCACGCTGGCGGAACTCTTCTTGTTGGAGCTGCCCCCGTTTTGCTTGGCCCCGGAGCAGGCCGTCAAAGCCAGGCCGGCCACGATAATGCTGCTGCTTGCTAAAAGTTGCTTGAATTTATTGCTCAAAATAGAATCCCCCTTAAATTTGTCACGTACAAGATCGTATCAATATTTAGTGGCTCTGTCAAAATGTTCCACAAGATCAAGTGGCTGTCAGATCAAGCTCGCGGGCTTATTGCTAAAAAACTATAGCAAGGACCAACTCATGGGGGAGTAAGCCGGAGGTCAGGCCAGGCAAAATTTTTGAATTTTTTTGCCAAAGAAAAAAGTTACACAAGATATAGTAGTCTTGCATAACTTTTTACAGGATATCTAGTCAAGCCCGCGGGCACGATCAGATCACGCCCACGGCGCTGCAGATGGCCAGGACGATGTAGACCGCGATGATCAAGGCCATCACCGTGAAGTGCCGGGTCCGGTATTTGACGAAGATGCCCGCGAATTCGCGCAGGATGGCATTGGGCAGGTAGTAGGGGCGGGTGTAGGAGCCGACCCCATTGGCCTCTAAGCCGGCCTCCTTGGCATAGATGGCGGCCCGGAAGAGGTGGTAGTTGCTGGTGAAAAAGGTGGCGTTGAAGTCATCGCTGCCAAAGTCCTCAATCGCGATCAGGCGGGAGAACTCCATGTTCTGCTCCGTGTTTCTAGACTGGTCTTCCAGCAGGATCAGGCTGGGGTCGAGGCCCCTTTTTTCAGCGTACTTGGCCATCGCGGCCGCTTCAGAAGTCGTTTCATTGGGGCCTTGGCCGCCGGACATGATGATCTTGGGCATCTTGCGTCCTTTTTCTACTTGGTGGACGGCAAACTGGATGGCCCGGTTGATTCTGGCCGCCAGGAGGTTGGAGACCTTGTCCCCGTTGATCAGCCCAGCCCCCAGCACGATCAGGTAGTCGGCCTTATAATGGCGCGGTACGATCTGGTAGAGCAGGAGGTTGATCAAGAAGTTGTACATGATGGCTGCCAGGTAGACCGCCAGGCTGGGCACGATGTCCAGCAGCAGCTGCACCCAAGCCGGGGTGGACCGGTTGATGTGGGTGAGGAAGATGAAAATCCAGACGGCCAGCATGCCAATGGCCAGGATCAGGGTCAAAAGGTTGGGCAGGGTGTGGCTTTCGTGCTTCAAGACCACGTAGGAGTTCCACAGGAGGAGAACCCAGGAGAAGAAGACGATGGCCGCCACCGCCCCGACCAGGGCGACGCCCACGGCCAGGTAGGCCTTGCGGAAGCTGGGCAGGTTGGTCGCGTAGACCAGAAAGGTGAACCAGGCCGCCAAGGCCGCGATGAAGAAGGTGAAAAAGACCCCGTTGATCAGCTTGCGCGGCTCAGTGAGCCAGGAAAAGAGAAAAGTGATCAAAGCCAGGGCCACCAGGACGGTAAAGTAGCTGAAAGTGCGGTTTTGACTGAAGAAAAACAGCAAATTATTTAAGGTTGCAGGCATGATAGTTCATCCTTTATTCATAGTAAATCGGCTAAACTTTATTATAATGGAAGAAAGTTAATTTTTGACATGAAGGTGACAATTGTGAAAAAAATCGGCCACTATTTGTTCTATTTGATTGAACTGGCAGTCGTGATCGAGCTTTACAGCACGCTGCAGAATTTCTATTTTTATCCCAGCGTCTTCAACTTTGGCCACGCGGAGGCCTTCGTCCTGGCTTTCTTTACCGTCCTGGTTTTCTGGTTCGCGTCCTTTCTTTACAAGAGCCAGCTGGCGGATAAGAACGAGTGGGGCTTTAACCAGCCGCCATATTTCAGCTGGTGGAAGTTAGGGGTCAGCGCCTTGGGCTTCTTGATCATGATGGCCCTGTACACGCTGATCATGTCCGTGATCGGCGGCGGGACCTCGGCCAACCAGCAGGACCTGGACACGCTCCAGCAGGCGGCGGGGCCGACTTACAACGTGATGGTGGTCTTCGTGGGACCAGTCTGCGAGGAACTGATCTTCCGCGGCTTTGCCATCAACATTTTCTTCAACAACAAGTCCCGCTGGGTTAAGTGGATTGCGATCGTTGCTTCCGGCTTCGCCTTTGGCTACGTTCATGACCCGACTTTCTCGCCCTTCCTGCTCGTCTACTGGATGATGGGCTGCGTCTTGGGCTGGGTCTACATGACTACCCGCGACCTCCGCTACTCCATGCTGACGCACATTATGTGGAATACATTGAGCGTTATTTAAAAAAGAGCCTGAGAAAAACGCGGCAGTGCAATACCTTAACTTAATGACATTGGAAAATGAGATACATAAAAAGGCTTCCAGAAGTTTTTCACTTCTAGAAGCCTTTTTTATTCGTTAGAGTCTTTTTTCCTTAAGCGGCTTGGCTCTTTTTGATGAAGTGGTTCAGCATGATCGGGGAGATCACCGTGGTCAGGATGATGACCAAAATCAGGCTGGAGTAGATGTCCTTCGGGAAGAGCTGGTGGGCAATCCCGATCTGGGCGACGATCAAGGCCACTTCACCCCGGGAAACCATCCCGGCGCCGACGATGTTCCCGTCCATCCGGGACAGGCCGAAGACTTCAGAGGAGTACTTGCCGGCCCAGAACTTGGACAAAACGCCCAGGACCGTCATTACGACGATGAAAACGAAGTCCTTGCCGATGCTGGCAAAAGTCATGGACAGGCCAATGTTGACGAAGAAGGCCGGAATGAAGACTGAATAGCCGATGGCGGAAACGGAGGAGTTGACCTCTTTTTCCTGCTTGGTCTGCCGGATGGCCAGCCCGCCGAAGAAGGCGCCCACCACGGCGCTCAGGCCGACGAATTCCGCGATGTAGGCCAGGCCCAGGGCCAGAACCAGGGAGGCAATCACGACTGAGTAGTTGACGTTGATTTTTTCCGCCAGCTTCATGAAGGTTGGGGCAATGTACTTGTAGACGACCCAGACAAAGACGAAGAAGAGGGCTTCAAAGAGCAGGTTCAAGTAGAAGTTGCTGGTCAAGCCGGACTTGCCGCCCTCGTGGCTGAAGGTCGTGAACAGGCTCAGGGTGATCACGGCCAGGATGTCGTCAACCACGGCGGCCCCCAGGATGGTCGTGCCGGCCTTGGTCTGCAGCTGGTTGGTGTCGCGGAGGACCTCAACGGAGATCGATACGCTGGTAGCCGCGAAGACGATCCCGATGAACAGGGCTTCCAGGAACTTCATCTTGAAGACCAGGCAGGCCCCGCCGATGAAGATGATCGGGAGGAGGACCCCAACGGCCGCGACCGTGAAGCTGATCTTAAAGTACTTTTTGAGCAGGTCCAGGTCGCTTTCCATCCCTGCCAGGAACATCAGCAGGATGACCCCGATGTCGGAAAAAAGCGTCATGGTCTCGTTGACGTGAATCCAGCCCAGCACGGCTGGGCCCAGGACGATCCCGGACAAGAGCTGGCCGATGACCGGTGGCCAGTTGAAGCGGGCAAAGACCTGCCCTAGCAAGGTCGTCATCAGCAAGACAAGAATAAGTTGACCAATAAATTCCATAATTCCCTCCATTTCGTTTGCGGGTTGGGAGTTCTTTCATTAAGTTTCAGTGCTAATTTCATTGTAGAAAAGGCCAGCGGAAAATTAAAGGCAAAATAAAAAACTTCCAAGAAGGCTTCTTGACCCAAAGAAGCAGATTCTTGAAAGTTTTCGTAAACTCCAACCACTGATAAAAGTATTGATAATTTTGGTAATAAATACTTTATCAAGAAAGAGAATTTTTTGCAAATCAGCTGACTTGGCTAAGCGGCAAGTCCCGTTTGCTTAGGGTTCTTAGGCTCAGTCTTGGCCAAAAGGGCCAGGCAGATCGTCACCATGTCGACGGCTTCCTGCAAGACGGCGCCCCAGAAGGCTGGGATCAAGCCGGTGAAGGCCACCAGCTCCAGCAGGATGACCACGACGATGGCCGTGATTACGTCGATTTCCGCCACCTTCATGGTGTGCTTGGAAATGGCCACGGCGTCGTTGATCTTGCTGATGTCGTCAGTCATAATGACTACGTCGGCGCTTTCGCTGGCGGCAGTAGCCCCCTTGGCGCCCATGGCGATCCCGACGTCAGCGGCGGTCAGGCTAGGCGCGTCGTTGATCCCGTCCCCAGTCATGACGACTGGACGGTTGTCTTCACTGACGCCCTTGATGGCCTCGATTTTTTCAGCTGGCAGCAGGCCGGCCCGGACGTCATCGACCCCGGCGGCTTCAGCAATCGCGTTGGCGACATCCTGGTTGTCCCCCGTCAGCATCATGATGTGCTTGGCACCTTGCCGGCGCAGGCGGGCCAGGGTAGCTGGCGTTTCTGGCCGCAGCTGGTCCTTAAAGGTGATGTGGCCGGCGTACTTGCCGTCAACTGAGACGTAGACGGCAGTCGTTGGCGCCTTCTTGACGCCGGAATCAGGGGCAACGTAGGCCAGCTTGCCGACCTTGACCAGCTTGCCATTGACGGTCCCGCTGACCCCGTTGCCAGTTGATTCCTGCAGGTCGTTGACTGGCTTGATCCAGTCTTTTGGCGTCCCCTTGACCAGTGAGCTGGCAATGATGTGGCCTGATTGGGTTTCTAGGCTGGCCGCGTCTGACTGGATTTCTTCCTTAGTGAAGCCAGCTTCTGGAATGACTTCCTGGATGACCAGCTGGTTCTGGGTCAAAGTCCCGGTCTTGTCAAAGGCAAAAGTCTTGGCCCGGCCCAATTGTTCCAGGGTAGGCCCGGACTTGACGATGACGTGGTGTTTGGACATGGAGCTCATTCCGGCGACCATGGCGACTGGCGCCGCGATCAAAAGCGGGCAAGGCGAAGCAACGACCATGACTTCGGCAAAGCGGGTAAAGCTGCCGGAAGTTATCCAGGCAGCGATCCCGATGATCAGCGAAATAATGGTGAATGGCACCGCGTAGCGGTCCGCCATCTTAACGAACTTGGCCGGCTGGGCTTCTGAAGACTTAACCAGGGCAACGATCGACTGGTATTCTGAGTCCTTGGCCAGCTTCTTGACTTCCATCGTGACGGCCGTGGCCCCGTTCAAAGAGCCTGACATCAGGTCATCGCCGACCGACTTGTCGACTGGGACTGATTCCCCAGTCAGCGATGATTGGTCGAATTGCGATGAGCCATCGATGATCTTCCCGTCGACAGGAACTTGCTGACCCGGCTTGATTAAGACTTGATCGCCGATCTGCAGGTCATCGACCTTGACTTCAACGATCTTGCCGTCAACCAGCTTATTGGCAACGCGTGGGTTTTTGTCCAAAAGAGCGCGCAGCTCCTTGTTGGCTTGTCCGGTCGCGTAGTCTTCCAGGGTTTCGCCACCGGTTGACATGACCAGGATCATCCATTCGGCCCACTTGTCGCGCGTAATCATCATCGATACGACCGCGATCAGGGCCAGAATGTCAATCCCCATGTGGCCTTCCTTGACGTCATTGATCATTTCCATGGCCAGGCATACGGCAATGTAGACCCCGGCAATATCGATCAAGACCTCAGTGACAAGATCAATGTGGAAGACGAAGTCGGCCAAAAGGCCAATGACCCCGATAGCGAGAACGACAATGAATTTCCATTGACGTTTCATGTTACCTAATCCTCCTAGATATCAATAAATAGCTCTATATCCCATGAAAAAATTTCTATATTCTACACAAGTCAATTTTACCATATTCCAGGCAAAAAGAAATGAAATGAAAGCGGACTGAAAAAGGCGACACGACGGGCTTTTTGTCCGATGAAAAGAACATGAAAAAAACGCCGCGAAATCAAAAAAACACTCATCTGATTAGATGGGTGTTGTAAGTCGTTCCTGTAATAATGACAATGCAGAAACGGTTCTGTTTCATCTCTTATTGAACTTGGTTGGACTCATCAGGAACGTCAGCCTGGTTGAGGTTGACGATGCGGGATTTCTCGATTGCCACGTACTCCTCGTCGAAGTTGTGGACGACGTAGTTGAAGGCCTTGAGCCATTCGCGGCGGGTGATTATCCCCTGGAAGATGCCTTCGTCATCCACGATTGGGATAAAGTTGGCGTCGACCAGGAGGTGCAGCTGGTCCTCCAGACTCTTCTGGGTGACGTTGAGGGCCAAGTAGTCCTTCTGCATCACGTCTTTGACCTGCAAGTGATTCAAGACGTCAGTGTCGATCTTGTGGTCCCCGAGCATCTTGTCCGTGATCATGGCCAGGCTCAGGAGGCCGACCAGCTTTCCGTGGTCTAAGACCGGGACCTTGGCGTATTTGACCTTGGTCAGGATCAAGAAGGCATGGAAGAGCGGGTTGTCGGCCGAGACGCAGGCGATCTTGCTGGCAGGGATCATGAAAGAGCCCGACTTGCTTTCGATGAGTCTCTGTATGGCTGGTGAAAACATGTTGATTTTTGATTTATCCTTCTGTGAAATTTTCGCGATCCAAATTAAGTATAAAGCAAATGGAAAAAATAAAAAGGCCTGCACTTATTGCAGACCTAATTGGTTTTCATCTACTTTGGAGGAGTAAGAATGAATGAAATAAAAAAGTGGGAGTATTTCGTAACGAGTTCTCTTGCTCGTTACATGATATATACTACCCGAGAATTCTCAATAAAAGGTTTGGAATTTCTTAATAAAGCTTAAAGAAAGCGTTGAAGATTTGTAAAGACGCCAAAGGCCGGTTCACGTGAAACTCGCCCAGGCAACAAAAAAGCTCACGCAACGCACGTGAGCCGAAAGGGATAGATATGAATCGACTATGGAGTCAGTCGATATTTTTCATTTACTTTGGAGGAGTATGAATGAAAAACAAAAAGTTGAGTGTAGTAACAAGCTCTCGCTTGTTACATTATCAATACTATACCAAAATTGTGAACAAAGTGTGATGTTTTGCAAAAAAAATCGCAAAAACTTTTGTTTTTCCGCTTTTTCTCTTAAGATAGAGGTATTAATCTGTCCAGAAGGGGTGAAAATCGTGGGACGCAAGGAAAAAAAGCCGACTGACCGGGCTAAGCAAGCCGCCAAGCTGCAGACGCGGAAGAAGCAGCAGCTGCATAGAAAACTGCTGCACGTTTTTTTCAGCCTGCTGCTGCTGGCGGCCTTTGTCTTCGTTGGCTATAAGTGGGCTTATCCCTACTATCAGAAATGGGAGCAGCACCAGGAAATGCTCAGATCCCGGCCCAAGGTGCAACTGGCTGGGGACGGGACCAGTACCAGTGCCGCCTGGCACAACCTGGATGCCTACCATGAGGGGCTCAAGCAGCACTATGGCTTCGTCTACCGGGCCGCGTACGAGACGCCCGCCCAAACGACGGTTGGGGTTGACTACGTCATTCCCGGCTTAGCTGAGACGCCAGCCTACGACTACGTGAAAAAGCGGGTGACGGCGGCTGACGCCATGACCCCCCAGGGGATCGCGATCGCCTACAACTACATGCTGATCACGGCTTACGATGCCAATCATACCCACGCGTCCGTGATCTACGTCCTGGACAAGAATACCGGTAAGTACCTGAAAACCATCCACCTGCCGGGGCGGCCGCACGTGGGCGGGATCGCCTATGATCCCAAAGGGATGCAGATCTGGATTACCGGGAGCAAGGACGATCAGTCGGCCTTGATGTCTTTTTCCCTGGCCAAGCTGATCGAATACGTCACGACCAACAAAAGCGCCGGCGAAGCCATCAAGTACGACGTCGACATTCCGATCACCTCGATCGTTAAGGCCTCCACGCTGGCCTATTATGACGACCAGCTCTTCGTGGGCTACTTCAATGAAGATGGCCACGGCAAGGTGGCCAGCTACAAGATTGCCCGCAGCGGGAAGTACAAGAACACGATCACGACCAGTGAGATCACCAGCGTGAACGACTCCGTGGCTTGGTCTGACCCAGACGGGTCCACGTCCATGAACAAGCAGATCCAGGGTCTGGCCATTTACGGAAACAAGATCTTCCTGAGCCAGTCCTATGGGTCAAAGGACTCCCGCCTCTATATTTTCCCGGTCACGGCCATCAAGAACCTGGATGAAAAAAATGCCGAGCAGGTCGTAACCATGCCGCCATATCTGGAACAGATCATTGCCTACAACGGCCAGCTGATCTGTCTCTTTGAATCAGGCTCGGCTGAGTACGCGACGCCCCGGATCACGGTGATGGACCGGACCCTGTCCGTCAACATCAATGCCCTTTTGGACAACAATTAAGAAAAAAACACAAGTACAGCAAAGGAACAAGCATATATGGATATCCAAAGAAAAATCCTCATCGACGTCCGCCTGGCAGGCTGGTCCTGCCTTTTGCCGGCTAGCGTGATGCTGGTCTACTACCAGTGGACCAGGGACGTCTTCTTTTTGATCATGATTGGCCTTATTGCCATCTACGCCGCCTTCGTCCTGGCGACGGCCACCAGCGAGAAGTGGCATAGGCCCAATTACGTCTTGCAAATGGCCTGGGTTGCCCTCTTCTTTATCGGAGTGGTGCCCGCGATTCCGCTCTTTTTTGCCTACCACGGCGAGCGCAAGGCTGGCTGGAAATAGGAAATAGCTGGCAAATGTATATAAAAAGTTTAAGATTATCATTAGCACGCCAAAACATGTAAACAAAGGCGGCCTTTAGGTTTAAAATAACGTAAGTTGGATAGTTGAAATAGTTATTGAAAAAGATTGAAATTAATCAATGCTTTTTCCTGCTCCTGGGGATAGCAGGGGCGGCAGTAGTATGAAGGAACGTGAAAGATGAAAGGTAACGAGAAGCAGGGTGCCGTCACGGCATCACGTGGAAAAATCTTCAGGGGATTCATCTTGAAGACCCTGTTTTACTTCCTGGTCATAATGGGCCTGATCTATCTCTACGAATACTGCGGGATCGGCGCGGCTGGGTTTATCTATAACGAGTTTTAAGGAAAGTTGAGTTTATATCAGATGGAGAAGAAAAATATTATCAAGGCAATCGACCAGATTGCCGTTCAAGAGCCGGACCGCTTGGCCTATGACTACTTGGGCAAAACGAACACTTACGGCGAGTTGAAGCAGCGCTCTGACGCCTGGGCCGAGCTTTTGCTTGAAAAAGTGCCAGCCAAGGCACCGGTCATGATCTGGGGCGGGCAGACTTTTGACATGCTGGCCTGCTTCCTGGGCTGCGTCAAGAGCGGGCACTGCTACGTGCCAATTGCCAACTACTCCAACGCGG
Source organism: Lactobacillus porci (assembly GCF_009695985.1). Lineage (NCBI taxonomy): Bacteria > Bacillati > Bacillota > Bacilli > Lactobacillales > Lactobacillaceae > Lactobacillus > Lactobacillus porci. The sequence continues at coordinate 1,014 of NZ_VUMX01000024.1, read as the reverse complement.
AAAGAATCGCCTTGGTGCGCGAGGTTTCAGGCTCACCGGCCATTATCGCCATTGACGAGCTGCCGGAGGCCGACCTGACTGGCCTGACGGTCATCAAGCCGGAGGAAGTTCCTGCCAGTCCCAAGGGGCAGCTGGATGACAGCCAGTTCGTTTCCGGGGATGAAAACTTCTACATTATTTGTACTTCCGGGACCACGGGCAAGCCAAAGGGGGTCCAGATCAGTCACGACAACCTGGTCAGCTTCGTCAAGTGGGAACTGGCGGACTTTAACCTGCCAGACCACCCGCGCTTTTTGGCCCAGGCCCCTTACTCATTCGACCTGTCGGTCATGAGCATCTACCCGGCCCTGCTCAGCGGCGGGGAGCTGGTCGTTTTGCCGCATGAAGTTACGGAAAACTTCGGGGCCCTGTTCAAGGCCCTGCCGGAAACCCAAATCGATGTTTGGGTCTCAACGCCTTCCTTCGCGCAGATGTGCTTCCTGGACCGGACTTTTGACGCGGCCCACCACCCGGGCCTGAGCCACTTCCTCTTCTGCGGGGAAGAGTTGCCGCACAAGGAAGTCGAAATGCTCAAGCAGCGCTTCCCGGACAGCCATGTCTTCAACACTTACGGCCCAACGGAAACGACCGTGGCCGTGACCCAGATTGAAATTACGGATGAAGTCCTGGCCAAATATGACCGCCTGCCAATCGGCCGGGTCAAGGAAGACACCCGGATCACGATCGACAAGTCCAAGGGCGACGATGGCAAGAGCGGGGAAATGATCATTTCCGGCCCGTCAGTCTCCAAGGCCTACATCAACAATCCGGAAAAGACCGAGGAAGCCTTCTTCAAGAATGAAGCGGGAGTCCAAAGCTACCGGACCGGGGATGTCGGCTACTTTGACGTAAGCGCCCAATAGCGCGGTATCTATCGACCTCTGTTCAATAGTCATATACTGTTCTTAACAATTGAATACGGAGGAACACGATATTATGACTGAACATCCAATCGTACCGCTCGAGCTGCCAAAG
>NZ_VUMX01000023.1:0-31850 GCF_009695985.1 Lactobacillus porci | reverse complement strand
ATATATTGGTTTAACAACATCAGACGGTCCAATAAACTAAATTACACGACCCCTGTAAAATATAGAGATCGTGTAATGGCAACTATTTAAGATTTTATAAAATGTCTAACTTTTCTATGGCACTTCAAAGGCGTTGGGTATTTTTATGGGCAATAGTTCTAGTGAACTCTATCACATGTGATAGAAAATGCTAAAAACTTACTTTTGTGAAATTATCACTTACATTACTTTGGCGCGGTTTCGGGATCGCCGCGCCGATTCTCGTGCTTCCCTTTTAGAACTGCACTCATTTAAGTGTATACCAGTTAAGCGCTTTCGCAAGGGGAAGCGAGCATTATTTTAATAGGCCCTGTCAATCAACTAGCGCGAAAGCGCGCAACTATGCCTTTTTCACCACTTGCTGCAACGAAATTTCATTTGTGAAGAATTTTAACGGACTTAAATTTGTAAAAAATGCCCTTAAAACTTCTTCAACCCCTCATCAACGAGGATCGTCCTGGCCACCAGGGTTGTCATGGCCTTGATCCCGTCTTCAGTCGGGTGGATGCCGTCAGCGAACCACTCGTCGTGGTCCATGGACGCGTTCTTCCAGTCAATCATGTGGACGTTCTTGTACTTCTTGGCAGCTTCCGCGATCAGCTCGTTGTTGCTTTCCTCCCAGTCACGGTCGACATTGTTGTTGATCCAGTAGATTTCCCGGCCCTTGAGCTCCTTGACGGTTTGGGTGATGGTCGACTTTTCCAAGTAGCCGTTGGTTCCCAGGCCAATCAAGACCAGCTTCTTGCTGGCTGGCAGCCCTGCAGCCAAGCCAGGCAAGGCCGAGGCCTGGCGGGATTCCTGCGCGTCGATCGAAATCTTTGGAAATAGCTGCTAGTAGGCTGGCGCGCAGCCCTTCATCACTGAGTCTCCAAAAGCGGCCACGTCCAGCTTATCCAGCTGCTTCTGATCGCTGGCACTGATCTTTCCCTTATAGATGTAGATCCGGGCCTTCTGGGCCGCTAATTTCCGCTTCTTGGCCGCTTTTTGGGCCGCCGTCTCCCTTGGCCTTTGCTGGCTGCTGACGTTTCTTTGCTGGCAGCCGGTCAGCAGCAGTGCTGCCAGCAGGACGGTTCCTTGCCAAAATCTTTTCATTTTTTCTTTCCTCCGAAATGCCGTTTCCTTTAATTTTACCATGCTGGCCAACTGATTTACTATTTTCTGACCAAGCCAACAGCTGATCACAACTTTTAATCAATTGGTCCGCTCCACTTTAAAAACTTTTACCCACTAGATGAATAAACCGCTTGCAATTTAGCTCGCTTTTATTTTTTCAAAAAAGTCATGGATTTTTTTGATTTTCTAGATAAACCGGCGTACTATGATACTCGAAAGTTATGCGACTAAATTATTTTTCTCATTTTTTCTCCTTCAGTCGTCATAATTTTCCGTATCTTTGTCCATAAGGCAGACTCATCAATCATCTCCTGATCGCGGGCCGGTCTTATGAGCAAGACTCTTAACTACCAGAAGCCAGGCGGCCGCTTGCCCCTTTTGCTTTTCGATTATGTTACTTGTTTATTTCGGCAAGCAACACGTCTGGTGAATGGCCTAGCATATAGAATATGTATTTCAACATTTTTTCGGTTCTTGTCTGAAAAATGACAGAATTTATTTTTTCCTTACTCATCACATTTGCGGTTGGCGCGAACCTTCCTATCACTCGTGCCATAAACCCGCTTAAGTCGCTTTAAGCGAACTTAGTTTTATCACATCACATTAAACGCAGCTCTCCTGGCTGCGTTTTTTTGTGGTCCTGGGCGCAATTAAGCTTACACTACGTTATAATTTGAGTAAGCAATTTCACCAATGCACCATGCCTAACGAAGGGAGAAAAAATATGAGTAAAAAAGTCTTGCTAGTTGGCGATGGAGCCGTTGGCTCCAACTTTGCCAACGACCTGTTGCAAACTACTCAAGTCGACGAACTGGTCATCTGTGATATCGCCAAGGACCGGGCAGTCGGCGACAGTCTGGATCTGGAGGACGTGACCTGCTTTACGGGCCACACCAATATCTACGCTGGCGAGTACGGCGATGCCGCGGACGCGGACGTGGTCGTGATCACTGCCGGCGTGCCCCGCAAGCCAGGTGAAAGTCGGCTGGATCTGGTACAAAAGAACGTCGGAATCTTGAAGAGCATCGTAGATCCAATCGTCAAGTCCGGCTTCAGCGGCGTCTTCGTTGTTTCCGCCAACCCGGTCGATATTTTGACGACCCTGACCCAAAAGCTGTCCGGCTTCCCGAAGAACCGCGTTTTGGGGACTGGGACTTCTCTGGACTCCGCCCGCCTGCGGGTCGAGATCTCCAACCGCCTGAACCTGCCCGTTGAAAAAATCAACGCCTGGGTCCTGGGCGAGCACGGGGACACCAGCTTTGAAAACTTCTCTGGCGCCAACGCCGACGGCAAGCGGCTCTTGGACTACCCGCAAATCACTCCGGAAACCTTGGACGAGATTGAAGGAATCGTCCGCCAAAAGGGCAGCGAAATCATCGCCAAGAAGGGGGCAACTTACTACGGCGTAGCAATGATGCTGGCCAAGATCGTCGCTGCCATCCTGGAAAACCAAGACCTGGTTTTGCCGCTGTCCGCGCCAATCAATGGAGAATATGGGATTGCTGAAGAGCTTTACCTGGGCACCCTCTGCATCGTCAACGGCTCAGGGATCAGTCATGTGCTGGAACTGGAATTGTCGGACGACGAAAAGCAGAAAATGCTTGCTTCTGCCGCCAAGATGAGTGAAACCTTGGCGCAGGTTCAACTGTAAATCGGGAACCAGCTCTCTGCCGTGATTTAAGATACATAAAAAGGCTTCCAGAAGTTTTACACTTCTAGAAGCCTTTTTTATTCGTTAGAGTTTTTCCAAAACCCTTTTTTGTCAGCTTAATCCTTGATAACCATCTTGACCGCGCCGTACATGCCGGCATCGTTGCCCAGTTCCGCCAAGGCAAATTCCGTGCCTTCTGAAGCGTGGAAAGCGTACTTGACGAAGTACTTCTTCACGGCATCAGTCAAGATCTCGCCGGCCTTGGACACGCCGCCACCGATAACGTAGACTTCTGGGTCAACCACGCAGGAGATGGTTGCCAGGGCTAAGCCCAAAGTCCGGCCGACAAAGTCCACGATTTCCAAAGCCAGCTCATCGCCCTCCTTGGCCGCGTCAAAGACTGCCTTGGCATCTGGATTTTCGATCTCACGCAATTTGGATGGCTTGTCGCTGGCGGCCAGGACTTCCTTGGCTCTGCGGGCAATCCCAGTTGCTGAAGCATATTGCTCCAAGTGGCCCTTCTTGCCGCAGCCGCAGGCTTGGTCTTCATCCAGGTTCATGGTCATGTGGCCGATTTCACCGGCAGCCCCGAAGTTGCCTGGCAAAATCTTCCCATTGAGGATGATCCCGCCGCCAACGCCAGTGCCCAGGGTCACCATGACGACGTTCTTGTGGCTTTCGCCGCCGCCCTTCCACATTTCGCCCAAAGCGGCCGCGTTGGCGTCGTTGGCTACCTTGACTTCATCGATGCCGGTCAGCTTCTTGACTTCGGCAGCCACGTTGAGCACGCCCCAGCCAAGGTTGACGCACTTGTTCACGATTTCATCCTGCAGGATTGGACCAGGAACGTCAATCCCGATCCCTTCAACTTCATCCTTGCTGATGCCGCGGCCTGACAGCTTGCCCGCCAGGGAAGCAGCGATGTCCGGCAGAATTTGTGACCCATTGTCCTCTTTTCTGGTTGGGATTTCCCATTTTTCAACTAATTGACCGTTGGTTTCAAACAAGCCGATCTTTACGGTCGTACCGCCAATGTCTACACCGAATGCGTATTTCTTCAATCTAATTGCCTCGTTTCCTCTAAATCTATCAATAAAACTTAATCACAAGCTTTTCACAGTTCATATTATAGATTAGCAAAGCCTTTTCTGGAAACGTTTTTATAAATTTTGCTTTTTTCAAGCAAAAAACGCCCTTTTCTTGCGAAAAGGACGCTAATTACTTTTATTCAAATTATTTTTGAGTCTTTTCTTACCAAAAATTAGCCCCAGACTTCCTTGGCCGTGTCGATGACCAGCTTGATCTTGGCCCATTGCTGGTCTTCAGTCAGGTGGTTCCCTTCTTCAGTTGAGGCAAAGCCGCATTGGGTGCTCAAGGCAGACGCAGCTGTCGGGTGAAATTCGCCGGCTTCCTTGATTCTTTCCTTCAAGCGCTCTGGGTCTTCCAAGTCCGGCTTCTTGCTGGTAACCAGGCCCAAAACGACTTCCTTGTCGGCTGGGACTTCCTTAAGCGGTTCAAAGCCACCTGAACGGTCGTCGTCAAATTCCAGGTAGAAGGCGTCGATGCCCTTTTCCTTGAAGACGTATGGCGCGGCTGGAGCGTAGCCGCCTTGGGCTGCCCAGTGAGAGTCGTAGTTCCCGCGGCAGATGTGCGTTGAAACGCGGAGGTCAGCCGGCAGGCCAACCAAGGCATTTTCGTTGATCTCCTTGTAGAGCTGGAGAATTTCTTCCCGCTTCAGGCGGCCACCTTCTGAGAAGGCCGGCCAGAATTCGTCGTCGCACAAGACGCCCCAGGTACAGTCGTCCAGCTTGACGTCGCGGGCACCGTGGTCATACAGGTCTTGAATGAGGTCGTGGTAGACCTTGGAGACGTCCTTGGCCAATTCCGCGTGGTCTGGGTAAACGGCGTCAGTCGCGGCAATCAGTTCATCATTGCGGCAGATCAATTCGCAGTACAGCTGGGCAGGCGCTGGAATGCTTTGCCGGACAGCGACCCCGCCGACTTCGTCAGCCACTTCCTTTAAGAACTTAAAGGCTTCAACGTCTGGGTGGCCTGGCTCGTAAGTCAGCTTGCCAACGACCTTGGCCGCGTCCCGGCGGGTTTCTTCCCCATGGAAAAAGTAGCCGTGCTCAGCTTGGACATGGTCCACGCCGCCAAAGCCCCAGAAAGTGTCCAGGTGCCAGTATGAGCGGCGGAATTCCCCATCAGTGACCACCTTGAGGCCAGCGGCCTTTTCCTTTGGTACCAGCTTGCGGATTTCTTCATCTTCTACCCGCTTCAATTCAGCCTGGTCAATTTTACCAGCCGCGAACTTGGCGCGGGCCTCCTTCAATTCTGCTGGACGCAAGAAGCTGCCAACGATGTCGTAGCGCAATAAGTTCTTTTCTGACATAATCAATTCCTCCTGAGATGCTCTCAATGCTGATTTCGCTTCGCTGTAAAAGCTTTAATTTTTTCTTAATGACTTGTTGCTTGCAAGTATATGCCAGATTCAGCTATATTTGAAATAGCTATTTATAGCGGTACTTGATAGATTTTAGCTATGGGAGGACAAAAATGCGAATTCAGCAATTGCGTTATTTGGAAAAAGTCGTCGAAAGCGGCAGCATGACCCAGGCCGCCAAGGAGCTCTTTATTGCCCAGCCGACCCTCTCCAATGCCATCAAGCAGCTGGAAAAGGACGTGGGCATCACCATCCTGGCCCGCTCCAGCAAGGGCGTGGTTCTAACTGACGACGGGCAGGAATTCATGCAGTACGCCCGGCAGATCCTGGACCAGGTTGACCTGCTGGACCGGCGCTACCATGAGGATGCTTCCGCCCCAAAGATCTTTAGCGTCTCGGCCCAGCACTATGCCTTTGCCGTTGACGCTTTCGTCCATCTGCTCCGGGAGATCGGCAAGGACGACTACCAGGCCACCTTCAAGGAGACCAAGACTTACGATGCCATCGATGACGTGGCCAACCTTCGCAGCGAGGTCGGCATTGTCTATCTGAGCGAGTACAACCACCAGGTCCTGCAAGGGGTCTTCAGTGAAAAAGACCTGCTCTTTTTCCCGCTCTACAAGACCAGCCCTTACGTCTTCCTCTGCAAGAGCCACCCTTTGGCCAAAAAGAAGCTCATCCGCTTAAAAGACCTCCTTCCCTACCCCAAGCTGGCCTATGACCAGGGCAAGCACAACTCTTTCTACTACTGGGAGGAGACCCTGGCCGACCGCAAGTCGCCAAAGTCAATCATGGTCAGTGACCGCGCCACCCTGTTCAACCTCTTGATCGGCCTGAACGGCTACACGATCAGCTCCGGGATCATCAATGCCGACTTAAACGGGGACCAGATCATCGCCCGTCCCCTAGCCTATGATGAATACATCCAGATCGGCTATATCATCAACCGCCACCACCACCTGTCGCCGACTGCCGAAAAATACATCGCGCTTCTGAAAGAGAGCATTTCCAAGCACCACAACTAGCAATCGCGGGCCGGAAACTAACTTTTAGCGTTAAAAGTCCAACTTTTCTTTAGAAACGAAGCCAGGCCTCCGGACAGGCTTAAAAATATGTGAATTTTATCCTGCCACCCTTGCCCCGAAGCCGGGCAAACATTGCCAAATATCGGATTTGTAGTAAAATTAAATGATAAACATGACATCTACTCTTGCAAAGTAAGGGAGAAAAGTTTTAACATATTACTCATAAAAGCATCTTTTCATGTGCGGAAAAGGTGACAACAACTGGAGGTTTAGACAACTATGGGTTTGATACTTTTACTGATCATCATTGTCGCGGGGATCATCATCTTCATCAATTCCCGCAATGAAAAGAAGAAGCAACGGGCTTTGTGGAAGGAACGCCAGCACGAAGGCTACATTCCGCCAATGCCTGTCATTAAGTTGGACTCCGTTGACGGAAACAACCACTTGGTAGTCAAGAACGACAGCAGCGTCTTCTTTACCCCTTACGAAAAGGGCAAGGCTGCTTGGCCAGGCGGCGTTGAGAACTTCAGCGTCTACTATGACCACGACAACAACCACCTGCTCGTTTTGTCACTGGTGCAAGAAAACGCCGCTAACATTGACTTCGGCGAAGTTGACCCGGACAAGGCCAAGAAATTCCTGGACATTTACCAGCGCATGGGCGGCCACATTGCTGACCACTACGAATTGCTGACTTTGAACAAGGTTGACAGCAGCGACTTGAACTTGGACGTTAAGACTAACCCGGCACAAGTCTATGTCTACACTGAAACCTCAGTCAATGACGGCAAGAAGCGCATTTACTTCTCACCAGACCCAACTTCAACGCCTTACAAGCTGCTCGGCTTGGCCTTGAGCGACGCCGCCAACGGCGAAAAGAGCGTTGACATGAGCTTGGAAGATTCCAAGGGCATCAAGGGGTCAGTCTACACCATTTTGCCAGAAGCCAGCGTCAAGGACCTGCAAGACAACTTTGCCTAGTCTGCACGAAGATGATCTGCCAAACGGTCTCCATTCTTGGAGACCGTTTTTTTATTTCCTGGGCAATTTTCACCCCTAAAAACAGCAAAAATGCTATTCTTGAGGCAAAAAGGAGGCAAACGCGATGGAAACCGGAAGCAATCTGACCACTTATCTTGAATGGCTGCAAACTCATGACCTGCCACGTCTCACGATCACCGTGCCTGACGGCATGGTCTTTTCTGAACTTTGCTACCTGGACTTCTCCCCAAGCGGCAAAATCGCCGGCCGGACTTTGGGCAGCGTCTGCCAGGAACTCCTTGCCCAGGATCAGATCAAGACGATGGGCTTAGGCGATCCGGCCGCCTTTTATCCATTCATCAAGGCTTTGGCCACAAACCGCCGCTTTGCCCCGCTGATCATCCTCCGGGCCATTTCCGTGGTCAACGCTGCCGCGCAAACCCAGTTTGCCGGCATGACCTTCCTGCTGCCGGGCGGAGACCGCTATATTGCCTTCCGCGGCACCGACACCAGCTTGGTTGGCTGGAAGGAGAACTTCATCACGGCCTTCGACCGGACCAGCGGACAAGAAGCCGCGCTGGCCTACGTCCGCGCGGAGATCCGCGACTGCACCGGCATGGTCTACGTTGGCGGCCACTCCAAGGGCGGCAACCTGGCCCTCTACGCTTGTGAGCTTCTGCCCGAAAATGAGCGCGAGCGCGTCCTGCGCCTGGATGATTTTGATGGTCCGGGCCTTTGCCCCGACCTCTTCCCCGAATTGACCTTTCCCAAAGCCAAGGTGCGCCGCTTCATCCCCGAATACGACATTGTCGGCCAGATCTTTGAGCCCCGGCAATATCCAGCCACCATCGTCAAGAGCACGGCCAAGGGCATCTGGCAGCACGACCTGCTGTCTTGGCAGATCAAGGATGGCCAAGTCGTTGAAGCCGCGGACACGGCCCCAGACTCCAAGTCCTTCCATCGCTGGCTGGACCGGAGTCTCAGCGGCATCTCCCTGGCCAGCCGGGCCAAGATCGTCGACGGCATCTTCGACTCCTTCCAAAAGCAGGGCTACGAGACCCTGCAAGACCTGGCCCCGCACCCGCGGACGGCCTTCAAGAAAGCACTTAAGCATAAGGACCAGCGCAAGCAGCCAAAATAGTTTTTTTAACTTTTTGGGCGATTTCTCTTTACAGGCTCACTCAATTATTATATTATGATTAAAAAATGAAAGAACGAGAGACAAAGATAAGATAAGTAACCGGTCAGACTCTTCCCCAGAGAGGCGCGTTAGGTGGGAGGCGCTGAAGAGGCCCCGGTGAAAATGGTCTTTGAGTCTGCCAAGAGGCGAGCCACCGGCAAGCTTCTTGCGCTTGATGCCCGATAGCGCATCCGAGTATAATCCGCTTTTCAGCGGCCGTACTTAGCAAGGCTGCTTGCGCGAGCAAGTGGTGAACAAAGGGTGGTAGCACGCTGACGGCGTCCCTGGATGAACATTCATCCAGGGACTTTTTTATTGCCGGAATCCCCGTTCAATCATTGGCCATTCAGCAAAAACATTTTTTCGAGACAAAGGAGAGATTATCATGGCTAAAGTTGAAAGTTTTGAATTGGATCACACTAAGGTTAAGGCCCCATACGTCAGACTGATCACGGTTGAAGAAGGCCCGAAGGGAGACAAGATCTCCAACTTCGACCTGCGCCTGGTGCAGCCGAACGAAAACGCGATTCCAACCGGTGGCCTTCATACCATTGAACACCTCTTGGCCAGCCTCTTGCGCGACCGTTTGAACGGGGTCATCGACTGTTCCCCGTTTGGCTGCCGGACGGGCTTTCACCTGATCACCTGGGGCGAGCACTCAAGCACTGACGTTGCCCGGGCCCTGCGCGATTCCCTCAAGGAAATCCGCGACGAGATCAAGTGGGAAGACGTGCCCGGCACTACCATCAAGACTTGCGGCAACTACCGCGACCACTCCCTCTTCACCGCCAAAGAATGGTGCAACGACATCCTGAAGCAAGGCATCAGCGACGACCCATTCGCGCGCCACGTGGTCGAAGATTAGCCAAGTATTAGAAAGGCAGGCAGCTCCATGAGAAAGAAACAGAGAAATCGCTTGATCGCGGCCATCGCCGTAGTCGCTTTGGCCATCATTGCTTTTATCAGCTTCCGCCCTGGCAGCAAGCCAAGCGGCAAATCCAGCACCACCATCACCATTGGCTCGATCGGCCCAGACGTCAACGTTTGGCGGCACATTGCCAAGACCAAGGAGGCCAAGCAGCTGGGCTTAAAAATCAATGTCAAGTCCTTCACGGACGGCCCTAGCCTCCTCCGGGCCACTTCGGACGGCAGCATTGACGTTTCCGCTTTTGCCTCATGGGCCTACCTGCAGGCCTACAACAAGTCCAAGGACAATGCCGGCACCCAGGTGGCTTTAGGCACGACCTACCTTGAGCCAATGGGGATCTACTCTTCCAAGTACAAGAGCGTTAAGGACCTGCCTAAGGGCGCAACGATCGCCCTGGCCAACAACGCCGCCAATGAAGCCCGCGGCCTCCTGCTTTTGCAAAGCGCGGGACTGATCAAGCTGAAAAAGGACTTTAACGACGCCAATGGCAACGTGAACGACATCTCCGCCAATCCAAAGCAGTTCAAGTTCAAGCTGATCGACGACACGACTGGCCCACGCGTCATCAAGTCCGTTGACGCCGTGCTGATCGGGAACACCATTGCCCTGACCGGCCACCTGAACGTTTTGACCGATTCCATCTACCATGAAAAGATCGACCAGAGCACCAAGAACAACATCAACGTTTTGGCTACCGCCAAGAAGAACCAAAACAAGCAGGAATACAAGAAACTGGTTAAGCTCTACCACAACAAGAACATCCAAAAATGGATCAACAAGAAGTACTCCGGCACCAAAGTCGAAGTCCAAAAGCCGATCTCTTACTTGTCAGGCAAATAGTGCACTGCCCCTCCAGATAATTTTTCAAAAAAGCCAGACCCGCTTTCCTCGCGTGGTCTGGCTTTTTATCGCAATTTGCCAATTAAATTAAGATTCCCTGGCAGTGGTCGACTTCATGCTGAATGGTTTCTGCGATAAAGCCGGTAAAATTCTGCGTATGCGCCTGCAGCCGCATGTCCTGATAGGATACGGTGATTTCTTCAAAGCGGCGGACCGGCCGTTCCCCGCTCAAAGACAGGCAGCCCTCCGTTGCCAAATAAGGCCGGCTTTGCTTAACGATTTTCGGATTAATCATGACCATTGGCAAAAAGCCCGCGTAGACGGCGATAATTGCCTTGCTTTGGCCAATCATGTTGGCCGCTAGACCCGCGGCGGCCGGCAGGCCATCCCGCTCTACATGGTGATAGACCAAAGTATCCAGCAAGTCTTGTGCCGCCGGCAAGTCCGCCTTGCCGGCCAGAGCAGACGGGCGGGCCAAAGTCATGGGGTCATGAATAATTTGTTGTGCTGTCATCGCTTTTCCTCGATTTCATTTTTTTGTAATTTAGTCTAGCAGTTTATCGGGCTTTTGGGTAAAAAAGCTTTTTTTGTTAACAATCATGATTAAAATTTGCAATTGCCGGTCACGGGTGTATACTAGCTTTACTTGCTAATTGTAAGTAATAAAACAACAAGCTGCGCAATCGCGGCACCGCCAGCTGCTTCCACCTGCCAGTCGTTTCCCAGAACCGCTTCACCAGCACCGTTGTTGGCGCTGATGCCGTTGAACACGCCATCATTCTTTCAACCGCCAAGATGAACAAGATTCTGGAATTGAACGCTGACGATGCCTATCCCGTCGTTCAGCCAGGTGTCATCAACAATGACCTTGACCAATGAATCTGCTCAACCCTAAGCGCAAGATCGATTAAGCCGCTTAACGGCAAAGGAAAATTTCCTGAACTGTTAAAATTATCTTATGAATGATTAGTTTTCTGAAAATTTCGCATTTTTTCAAAGGCGCCTGTATCCGAAAAAGGATTTTTACCTTTGTGAAAGATAATTCTTTCACTTCAAAAAAACATCTTGCCTCCCTTGCTGTTTAGCGCTTTCAATCAAATTATCTTGTTCACGCGGGCGGTTTTTAGTGTTGTCCTTCACATTTTTGTGTTATTATTATCAATGACAAAGCAAGAATAATGGAGGGAAAATAATGACTAAGATTTTTGCTTATGCAATTCGTGAAGATGAAAAGCCATTCTTGAAGGAATGGGAAGACGCTCACAAGGACGTTGAAGTTGAATACACTGACAAGCTGTTGACCCCTGAAACTGCAGCTTTGGCTAAGGGTGCTGACGGTGTTGTTGTTTACCAACAACTCGACTACACTGCTGAAACTTTGCAAGCTTTGGCAGACAACGGCATCACTAAGATGAGCCTTCGTAACGTTGGTGTTGACAACATCGACATGGCTAAGGCTAAGGAACTTGGCTTCCAAATCACTAACGTTCCTGTTTACTCACCAGACGCCATCGCAGAACACGCTGCTATCCAAGCTGCCCGCATTCTTCGTCAAGACAAGCGCATGGACGAAAAGGTTGCTCGTCACGACTTGCGTTGGGCACCAACCATCGGCCGTGAAGTTCGCGACCAAGTTGTTGGTGTTGTAGGTACTGGCCACATCGGTCAAGTCTTCATGAAGATCATGGAAGGCTTTGGCGCTAAGGTTATCGCTTACGACATCTTCAAGAACCCAGAACTGGAAAAGAAGGGCTACTACGTAGACTCACTTGACGACTTGTACAAGCAAGCTGACGTCATTTCTCTGCACGTTCCAGACGTTCCAGCTAACGTTCACATGATCAACGACAAGTCAATCGCTGAAATGAAGCAAGACGTCGTTATCGTTAACGTATCACGTGGTCCACTGGTAGACACTGACGCTATCATCCGTGGTTTGGACTCAGGCAAGGTCTTCGGTTACGTAATGGACGTTTACGAAGGCGAAGTTGGCGTCTTCAACGAAGACTGGGAAGGCAAGGAATTCCCAGACGCACGTTTGGCTGACCTGATCGCTCGTCCAAACGTTCTGGTAACTCCACACACTGCCTTCTACACTACTCACGCTGTTCGCAACATGGTAGTTAAGGCCTTCGACAACAACCTTGAATTGGTTGAAGGCAAGGAAGCTGAAACTCCTGTAAAGGTTGAAGGCTAAGCCTGAATCACTTTTAAGGAATCCCTTTTAGAACTTACAGATTTTCTTACAACGAATCTACTTAAAAATTACTTACATTACTTTACAAACTTACACTTTTAAACTTTTAAACTTATCCATTAAAAGCTAAAACTGAAATTCCAGAAAGCCAGTTGGCGTTATGCCAGCTGGCTTTTTGCATGCGGCAAAAAGAATATGCTAAGATAGACCCAGGCAGATTAGCAAGATGCAAGATAGAGGAAAGCAAGCATGAACATTCAGATTTTTGGCAGCAAGAAAAACGCGGACACCAGAAAGGCCCAGCGCTTCTTCAAAGAACGCGGGATCAAGTTTCAATTTATCGATGCTAAGCAAAAAGGTCTCTCCAAAGGCGAGCTGGCCAGCGTCGTCAACGCCGTTGGCGGCCTGGACCGGCTGATTGACGACCAAGCCCGGGACCAAAAGACTTTGACCCTGCTCAAGTACCTGGTTGAAGAGCAAAAATTTGCTAAAGTTCTGGACCAGCAACAGGTCCTCAAGCAGCCGATCGTCAGAAACGGCAAAAAGGCCGTCGCCGGCTATGCCCCTGACGTCTGGCAGGCCTGGATTGCTAAAGAACAATAATATTTCCCAGGAAATATGTAGCCAAAGCGGCAAATAAAGCGTAAGATAGTAGCAATAATCATTAACTGTACAAAAAGAAAGGCGCTCCGAATAATCAGGGAACGCCTTTCTTTTTTGGATTTATGGATTTTGTATAGTAAATGGATTAGTAATAGTTTAGGATATAAATTTTAGATATTAGGATTTAGATTCTTGGACCAGCGGTCCGGGTATTCGCTCATCTCTCACTCCTTCCAAGCACCTAGGCAAGTTCTTGCCGCGGACGCCTGTTTGTTACCTGTTTATATAGTAGCATTGCTGGTGTGAAACACAATATCTAGTATTGTGGAACGAACTGGATTCATGGCCAGTTTTGTCTGGCTAAAGCCACTAGGCACGGGCTTTCATCGCCCCTGCTTTTGACAAAGCTTATTTTCCAAGCTTTTAAGCCTGGCCATTAGTCTGCCCGGATAGCTATTTTTCTAGAAATTAGTCGTGTCTGGATCAGTTGCCAGGCCGCTGACTCCGTGGAGGCCGTCCAAGGTCTTCATTTCAGTCGCCGTCAGGGCAAAGTCAAAGACGTCAGCGTTGGCCTTGATGTATTCCGGGTGGACTGACTTTGGCAGCGGCAGGAAGCCATGCTGCAGCGACCAGCGGATCAGGACCTGGGCTGGAGACTTCGCGTGAGCCGCGGCCACCTGTTTGACCGTCTCATTGCCCAGCATGCCGCCAGTCCCCAGCGGGCTGTAGGCCTCGCTCAAGATGCCCAGCCGGTCGTTCATGGCCACGACCTCGGCTTGCAGGTCGCTTGGGTTCAAATAGATCTGGTTGACGGCTGGCTTGATTTCCGCCGTCTTCAGCAGTTCGTCCAGATGCTTTTGACGGAAGTTGGATACGCCGATTGCCCGGATCTTGCCGGCCTTGACCGCTTCTTCCATGGCCCGCCAGCTTTCAGCATTGGCCAAATCCAGTTGGCGCGGAAGCCGACTGGATTTGGCCAGTGAATCAGGTAGAGGTCGACGTAGTCCAGACCCAGCCGGGTCAAACTGGCATCGATCGCTTTTTTAGCGGCCTCATAGCCATGATCATTGTTCCACAGCTTGGTCGTCACGAACAAGTCGTGGCGGTTGACGCCACTGGCCTTGATCCCCTCGCCGACGCTGTCTTCATTGCCATAGGCAGCAGCCGTATCAATATGGCGGTAACCGGCGTTGATCGCCGCTTCAACGGACGTCTTGGCAACTTCGCCATCTGGCGTCTGCCAGGTCCCAAAACCGACAACAGGAATCTTAACCCCGTTGTTCAACACATAGGTATCAGTCAAGCTCTTCGCGCTCATTTATTGCTCCTTTGCTCACTATTTTTACTAACTTTTTGTAACTTACTTTAGTATAGCATTTTCTTTGCTCAGCTCCTATCAAACTGCTTTAAGAAGAAATAGTCAAAAATAAGGCTGCCCTCTCGGACAGCCTTATCTTTGGTATTTGACATTTGGACTTATTTCCCGGCCTTAGCCAAGGTATTCAGGCCCCAGCTTGGCCAGGTTGGTCTTCAGCTTGTCAGCTGAAGCGTTCAAGCGCTTCTTTTCGTCTTCGTTCAAGTCCAGTTCGAAGACTTCTTCGATCCCGTCCTTGCCAACGACGGCCGGGTAGCCGATGTAGGTACCAACGGATTCAACGTAGCAGCTGGTTGGGCCGTAGTAGTGGGCGTTGGAGAAGACGGCCCGGGCCAGACGAACCGCGCAGGTTGAAACGGCGTAGCAGGTGTAGCCCTTGCCGAAGCCAACCTTCATTGAGTTCTTGTTTGGCACGTCGCTCAAGACGTCACGCTCTTCCTTGCTGAAGAGGTCCATCGCGCTGCGGTTGTTGATGCGGACGGTTGACCAAGCCGTGAATTGGCTTGACCCGTGTTCGCCCAAAACGTAGCCTTCAACGTTGTGCGGGTCTTGGCCGAACTTTTCGCCGATCACTCTTTGCATTCTGGCCGTGTCCAAGAAGGTCCCGGTCCCGAAGACTTGGTTCCTTGGCAAGCCGGTGACCTTTTGCAAGATGGAAGTAACCACGTCACATGGGTTGGAGATGTTGATGATGACGCCGTTGAAGCCAGTTTCCTTGATCTTTTGGCCAACTTCCTTGGCGTTGGCGGTGTTGATTGGGAATTCCGCGAAACGGTCGCCAGTCTTGATGGTGGCAGCGACGTCACCAAAGGCAGTGATTACGACGTCAGTATCCTTCAATTCGTTCCAGTCGCCCCACTTAACGTTGACGTAGTAGTCGTTTCTGGCCAAGGTGTCCCGCAAGTCGCCCCATTCGGCCTCACACTTCTTCTCGTTCTTGTCCAACAAGACCAGTTCGTCCGCAATCGCGTGCGTGAACAGGGTAAAAGCGACAGTCGCACCAACGTGACCTAAACCAATGACAGCTACTTTTCTACTCATATGTAAGCCTCCTAACGCGAACCGCGTTGATATCACACAAATATTAAAAAATAATTATATCCTTCTGCCTGGATGAGCAAGCAAAAATTTCCTTTGCTTAAACAATAAGCCATCTTACCAGCATGTGCAAGAGATAATCATGATAATTTACTTAAATAACTTTTTAAGCTTAATTTAACAAAGTGAAGAAAAATAACAGTGCCTATAAAAAACACCAGCAGATAAAGAAAAAAGCGCGCAAAAAAAGCAAAGAGGAGCTGATCCTTATCACCATCTCTTCTTTGCTTTATTTGATTCATATTCTGTCAATCTTGGACGCTCAGCCTAACTTCCTTGGCCTTGCCAGCCGTCTTGACCAGGCTGGCCGCCTCTGGAACGGCCCGCTGCAAGCTCCCCAGCAAATAGAAGCCATTCTTGTACTCCTGGCCTTCCGCGAAAATAACCAGACGCCTGCTCTTGGCATCATAGCCAATTTGCCCGCTTCTGGCAAGGGTCCGCTTCTTCATGTGATTAGTTGGCAAAAGCAGCTTGTTCTCACTAATGGCCAGCCGCTTGCTCCTGTCCGGATCGAACTTGACCGTCGTTGGCATCCGCCGCTTCAAGGCAAAGCTGGCGGCGGACTTGTTCAAAGTCGCTTCAGCTATTGACCCCTTGCTGATCTTAATCGTGACTTTGTTGACATGATCATGCCGTTTGTCATCGTCGGTCGCCCGCAATGCTTTGCGGTATTCTGTCCCGTCAATGGTTTCTGAGCTCGTTTCCACGCCTGGGCGTGGGCCGCAGCCAACCGCCAGGACGCCGATCAAGACCGCGAGGTTGAGGCTGAGCAATTCCTTTAGATATGTCTTCATCCACAACACCTCGTTTTACATTCTATTACGAAGGCTGGGAAAAATAAATAAATTTTCGGAAATCACAAGGAAATTTTTAAATATATCGGACAATGGTCCGCCCGTTCGCCCGTGGAAATCATGTCCGACTCCTCAACCTTGCCGGCGATCCGGTCGGAAACCAGCCAATAATCGATTCTCCAGCCGGAATTGTTGGCCTTGGCCGCGCGAACCCGCTGGGCCCACCAGGAGTACTTGCCAGTCACTTGCCCATGAACCAGGCGGAAGGTATCGGTAAAGCCCGCGTCCAGCAGGCGGCCGAAACCGGCCCGCTCTTCATCGGTAAAGCCGGCTGAATGGTGGTTGCTTTCCGGGTGCTTCAGATCAATCTCCTTGTAGGCCGCGTTGAAGTCGCCGCTGGCTAGGACCGGCTTTTGCCTATCCAATTCCTCCAGATACTCACGGTACTTTTGATCCCACTGCTGGCGCAGGTCCAAGCGCTTCAGGCCGGTTCCGGAATTTGGCGTGTAGACTTCGGTCACGAAAAATTCCGGGAATTCCAAGGTAATGATCCGGCCTTCATCGTCCATGGTGTCCGGAGCACCGATGACCGGATAGGTCACCTTCGGCTCACCAAGTTCTTTCTTATACAAGTACATGGTACCGGCGTAGCCCTTTCTGGCTGGCTCTTGGCTGGACCGCCAGACGTAGGCATACTCCGGAAAGAGCTCAGCCAAGAGCTTCTGGTGCTTCTTGCTTGGGCCAGCCGCTGGCAGCTTGGTCTCTTGAATGGCCAGCAGGTCAGGCTGCTCAGCATGCACCTTGGTCAAAACCTCGCGCGTCATCAAGGCTCTGGCGGAAGTCCCCGTCAAAGCCGCGTTCAATGAATCAATATTCCATGAAATTAAAAGCATTTTTCCTTTTGTCTTTTCTAGTTGCTTGTCTGTCTCGTTCTATTATCTGCTATTTCCCGGGAAATTTAGAAGCTCAGAATGTCAGTTGGATAGCTGGCCGTAAAGTCTGGCTTTTCCGCGGCCAGCGCGGCCAGGTCAAAGGCGCCCCAGGTGCAGGCACAGGTCTGGCAGCCAGCGTTCTTCCCCATTTTGATGTCGTACTTGGCATCGCCAAGCATGATTGAGTCGGCCAAGTCAAGGTCATAGCGCTTGGTCAAGAGCTCGATTTCATCCGGAGCTGGCTTGTGGTTGACGACTTCGTCAGCACCGACAAAGTCCGTGAAAAAGCTGGTCATATGCAGCATTTCCAGGTTATGGGCCAGTTCGGCGTGGGTCTTGCTGGAGCAGACGTAGAGCTTCTTGCCCGCCAGGAGCAATTCGGTCAGCAGCTTGCTGATCCCCGGAAAGACCTTGACCATCCCATCTTCAAGCTTGTTGTATTCAGCCATCGCTTCCTCAAAGAGGCGGTTTGCCAATTCAGGCCGGTGGCCTGCTCTGGCCCAGCGGGCAATTGAAACGTTGATGGGAATCCCCATGGCACCGTAAACCTCAGCCCTCGTTGGCACCTTGACCCCATGCTCTTCAAAAGTCTTCTGGACCGAGGCCACGTATATGTCACGGGATTCACACAAGGTCCCGTCAAAGTCAAAAAAGTAATTTTCCATATTGTTTCCTCACTCCTGATCAGTTTCCTACCAATTATAACCTAGAAAGCAAAAGCGGACCCGCGCCGCGTCCGCTTCTGCAAATCATGTGGCCTAGACCAGGGCGTTAGCCGCGAAGTCGCGCTTGAGAATCCGCTGGAATTGGGCATAGTTGTCGACCGTGAAGAGGGGGTGAAGGTGGAGGGTGTTCTTGCGGTGGCGGTGGTTGTACCAGATGGAGTCAAAGCCATAGCCCGCGGCCCCCAAGATGTCTGAGGACAGGCCGTCCCCGAAGAAGAGGGTTTCGCTGGGGCTGAACTCGCTTCTTGAGAAGAAATAGTCGAAGATTTCCGGGTTAGGCTTCTGCGCTCCCGCCTCTTCACTGGTAACGATCAGGTCAAAGTAATCGTGGACGCCAGCCAGGCGCAGGCGGTGCTCCTGCCCAAACTGCTCCCCGTTGGACAGAATGGCCAGGTGATAGCCCAGGCGCTTGGCGTAGCGCAGGGTTGCCTCAGCCCCAGGAAGCAGCTTGTGGCCATTGTGGAAGTAGTCGTGGAACTCATTGGCCACGTCCATCCCGTCGACTTCAACCCCGCAGTATTTCTTGATCAGGGCCGGAAACATGACCTTGTAGAGCTCTTCCAGTTCAAGCTCCCCCTTCTCCAGCCGGCGCCACAAGCCTTCATTGTAGGCGTGGAATTCCCGCTCAAAGTCGTTGGTAAGCCGCCAGCCGCGGGACTTGAACAGCATTTCCAGGGAATCATGCTCCGTGGCGAAAGTGTCAATCAGAGTATCGTCAACATCCAGAATCAATTGTTTGTAGCGCATAAAACCTCCTGTTTTCAGCTAATCTCAACACACAAATCCGTTTCCGAATTTTATTAGTCCTAAATTCTAACCTAAAAGCCGGTCTAGTTCAATGAAAAAGTTTGCAAACGGCAGGTTAAATCATTGCATCCCGCACCACCACTGCATTTTGTGGTCCTCCCTTAGTAGTTATCTACATCTTGTGGATAACTTGGGAGAATTGTGTGTATATCTTGTACTATTGTCAAAAAAGCTCTAGATCTTGCGTTTTCACGCATTTTTTCAGCCAGCCAAAAAGATATACGTGGTGCAAAATCAATACAATATTTCATTTACATCAGTCGGCTTTAGCTATATCATATTAATTATTGATAGCTTTCTTCTAAAAAGCTGGTCTTAGTCCTGGCCCTGGCCCGGCAACTGGCTCCGGTCTTCCGGAAATTCGCGGTCAAAAGCCAGCTAAGCAAGTATTAGCCCAAAAACGTACTGAAGCCTTTCTCGTCTTCAGCACGTTTTGTCGTTTGTTCAAATTTGCTTTCTGCCTGTTGACTTCCCTACTGCTGGTAGAGGCTGACCAGCTGCTCAGCCAGGTCCGGCTGCTTGGGCTCCACGTCGCGGGCAATTTCGATGGCGTCAATCTCGCCGGTGTGAATCTTTTCCACGTTTTCAGGCGACAGGCCCTTGGATTCAATCATTTCCAAGGCCGTCGGCAGGTCGTGGTACTTGTACATCTTTCCCCTAAGCGCCTCTTGCCGGGTCCCGTCCAGCATCCGCCGCAAAAGGCGTTCCAGCTCTTTTTCCTGTCCTTCCGGCACATTGAATTCCATCCGCCGCAGCTGCTTTGGGATGGCCTCTACGGCGTCCTCAGGGCTGCTCCCGTAGCTGACGGAGTGCAATTGGGTCAAGGCTTCAAAGAAGGCCTCTTCCAAGCGGTCGTCAGACAAATCCGGATTGGTGTCCCGCAAATACTGGCGGTACTCCTCAGTAGCCGTGGTTCTTTCGTAGTACCATTCGTTTTCCCGGCGGAGGAATTCGTCCTTGGCCGGCACGTAGTAGATCCGGTCATGCTGGCGGCGCTTAAGCTGGTTGAAGTCCTCGGGCAGGTCCATCAGGACCCAGTCGCCATAGAGATAGAACTCCTCGTCCTCATCATCGTCGCCGTCTTCCTGCTTGGCCAGCTCCTTTTCCCCGGCAATGTTGTAGTCCTGGTTGCTCTGGTCCAGCATGGTGAATTCCCAAAAATCGTCCTCATCGACATTGAGCAGGGGATTTTGGTGCTCAAAAATGTGGTAAGCATGCCGCAGGGGAATTATCCCGTACATGTTGATCATTGAATAAAGATAACGCCTGATCAAGGCTCTGTTTTCGTTATTAATCATCATTTCTCACCTGCCATTTTTATTGGCTCGCTAAAGCTTAACTCACGTTCTTTTCTCGTTAAAACTATTATAAATCAGCCCGTTTTCAATGTAAGGGCTAACATTTTGCCTGAGTTCGTGTTATGGTAGAGAATTGCTAGAATCAGACTTCCCGGCCGAATTCTTCCAAGCTGACCTGACCGTCGTCATCCAC
Organism: Lactobacillus porci; assembly: GCF_009695985.1. Classification (NCBI taxonomy): domain Bacteria; kingdom Bacillati; phylum Bacillota; class Bacilli; order Lactobacillales; family Lactobacillaceae; genus Lactobacillus; species Lactobacillus porci. The sequence goes on along the minus strand of NZ_VUMX01000023.1, from coordinate 11,625 downwards.
GTTCAGCACGGTCATTTCCGTGTGCGACGGCAGGCGGCCAGGGATCTTTTGGCCGTCCTTGGCCAAAAGCGTGGCCAGGCAGTGGATGGAGCAGGCGTGGCAGACCAGCAGGATATTCTTTGAGTCATCCAGATTGGCCAGCCAGTTGATCCCGCGGCGCAGCCGGTCAACGTAGACCTTGCCCGGCTCCGCGTCTCCTTGCGGGTCGGCCGCGTGGAAAATGTCGCCAACTTCTTCCCAGCTGACCCCGTCCGCGACCGCGTCAACCACCCGGTCATACTTGTCATTGCCAAAGGCCTGGTGCACGCCATCAGTGTCGTAGATCGCCTCAAAAAAGCCAAAGAAGTATTCCCGCAGGTCTGGCGTTTCCACCATCTTGACTTTCTGCCAGTTGTCGTTTTCAGACACGATGATCTTGCGGGTGTCGCTGGCCCGCTTCAAGTCGCTGGAGGCCACCAGGTCAAACGGGATCTTCTTGAAGGTTTGCCCGATCCGGTGGGCTTCCGCGATTCCGCTCTCAGTCAGTGGCGCGTCTGACCAGCCTTGCAGGCGCCGGTACTTGTTCAGGTAGGTCTGGCCATGTCTGACCATGTAAATCTTTTTCATCTTTTCAAACCTTTCTCAGGCAGCCATTCTGCCAGCTTCTTGCCCAAAAGCTCATAGCCCGCGCCCCCGAAGTGGAGGCCGTCGTTCAACTCGCCGCGGCAAAGCTGGGACAAGCCGCCCTGTCTCATCATTGCTTCAAAGAAGTCCGCGTAGGCACACTGGTACTTCTTCGCTGTTTCTTCCAATACTTTAGCATACTTTGCCAGTTCCGCGTTCCGCCGCACCCTTTGTTTTTCCTCGTCAACAGCCGGACCGGAGACCAGGACGGTCCTGGTCTTGGGATAAAAGCAGACGACCGCGGAAACGATGCTCTCAATATTGCGCCGGTACTGGTCCAGCGGCACCAATTTGTGCTGGGCCGCGTCGTTGACCCCAACCATAATAAAGAGCTGGTCAGCCCGCGGCTGCTTGAAGACCAGATCCCCCAGCAAGGCCAGCATGGCTCCGGAATTGATTCCGCAGATGGATTGGTTGGCAATTTCCAAATCTGGAAAGCGTTCATGCAGAACGTGGTTGATTCTTGGCTCATTCAAGCCCTCGTGGCGGGCAAACAGGCTGTCGCCCAATAAAATAACGCGCATTTTCATTCTCGGCTTTCATTATTTTCTTTTCTTATCAGAATTTAGCATTTGCTAACGACCGTCAGCATCGATTTATAATTTTCATCGATTCAAAACGCTGATAGATCAACGTCTTCAGTTGTCTTAACAAAGAAGCTATAATTTTTCGCTTACCAGTGAAGATATTGATGCTATTATAGATGAGAATAAGTTTACCCGCTTTCACCAAGCAGCAATATGAGCATCTTTATCTGGAAAATTCTCGTAAACAGAGGTTATGGATAATGAATCGATTCAATCATTTTACGCCAGAAACCAAGAAAAGCTATGAGCAGCTCGGTCTCGCCCTCGCCATCTTCATGAAGTGCAAGGACCAGACAGAGACCCTTTTGGTGTCTGACGGTCTCTGTCAACTATACCACCTTAAGCGCAAAGAGCTCATGGCCTATTTTAACGGAGCGGCTGCCGATGAGCACTATTCTTTGACCAAAAAACGGGTTGAAGTCCTGGTCAACCAGATCTTGGGCGCCGATCGGCAGACCATCACCGTCCGCGTCAAGATCAACAATTTCTACCACACCCTCTTGCTCCACGCCAAGCGGCAGCAATTGGCCGACGGCAGCCTGCTGTGCTTCATCGATTACTTTGACCTCAGCGCCGACCAGCTGGAAGTAACGCCTAAAGCTGACCGCAACGCGCCAGACGCCCCCCGCTACAAGGACGACCTGACCGGGTTGGTCAACACTACCTACTTGAACCGCTTCGGCCGTGACTTCTTGGTCGACAAGCTGGATGAGGGCCTGCGGCCGGTGATCATCCTCTTCAACGTCACGGGCATGCGGGCCTTCAACGACCGCTACGACTACCGCCAAGGCGACCGACTCCTGATCAAGCTGGGCCAGATTTTGGTGCAAACCTTCACCAGCGGTCTGGTCATCAAGCACAGTGAGGACCGCTTCATCGTCTTGACCACGGCCACGGACTACATTGCCAAGATCAAGACTGCCCAGAAGCTTTTTGTGGCTGGCATCAGCAACTCGCTGACCAATATCAAGGCCGGAATCTATTATTACGAGAACCGCGCGGAAGGCATGGAAGCCGCCCTCGACAAGGCCCGGCAAGCCCTCCAGTACACCGGCAGCGACCTGACCCAGCTCTACCACGTCTATGATTCTGCCGTCCAGGAAAGCTTTGGCAACCGCGACTACGTGCTCACCCACTTCTGGGAGGCCTTGGACAAGCGCTGGATTCAGCCCTACTACCAGATGGAAATCAGAAGCCTGACCGGTCAGATCTGCGGCTATGAAGCCCTGGCCCGGTGGATCGACCCGGACAAGGGCATCTTGAGTCCCGCGACTTTTATCAGCGTGCTGGAAGACATGCACCTGATCAACCTGCTGGACCTGTCCATCGTTGAACAGGTCTGCGAAACGATCCATGACTGTCTTGAGGATGGCATTTCGGTCCAGCCGATCTCTATCAACCTGTCCCGGGTCGACTTCCAAGTCTGCGACATCTTCCAGGAAGTCGACCGAATCCGGAAAAAGCACGACATCCCGCCTTACTATCTGAAGATCGAGATCCTTGAGTCCACCTTGACCCGGGTGCCTGGTCAATTGCTCCTGGCCATGAGCAAGTTCCACCAAGCCGGCTACCAGATCTGGATGGACGATTTTGGCTCCGGCTATTCCAGCCTGAACAACCTGAAGGACTTCAACTTTGACCTGATCAAGATCGACATGATCTTTTTGAAGGATTTTGCCAATAACCCCAAAAGCCGGATCATCCTGTCCTCAATCGTCAACATGGCCAAGCAATTGGGCCTGCACACCCTCTGCGAAGGAGTTGAGACCAAGGAACAGGCCGATTTTCTGCGCGACATCGGCTGCGAGCGTCTGCAGGGCTTCCGCTTCTCCAAGCCTCTGCCCCTGGAAGAGGTGATCAGCCTAATCCATAAAAACGGCTATGGCCACTATGAGCCGGTCGAGCTGAACGACTACTATGACCAGGCGGGCCTGGCCAACCTGCTGGTCGATCCCATGTCAGACAGCAACGTGCTTGACAAGCGCCAGCTGGCCTTGCCGGTCTCAATCATTGAACGGCGCTCCGATGACAGCCTGCGGCTCTACTACATCGACCGCGCCTACCAAAAGCAGCTGGAAGAAGCTGGTTTCAGCCAGGGCTCCTGGCAGGACCAGATCAATTACAGCAACGTCTACCACCACCTCCTGCTGGACCTGATGAGCGAGAGCCAGCAGACGCGGGTTCCCGCCACCTTGACCTTGAACGGCTTCACGATCAACGTCCGCTTCCTGGCCAAGCACGACGACCGGCAAATGTACGTCTGCACCATTCAGAACTTTGCCCAGTACGTCTACCTGGCCCAAAAATGCCGCTAAATAAAAAATTGTTCAATATCGCACCGTTTGGTATGATACTTGAACAATTTTTTTGCTTCTATGCTAGATTTCCACGCCGCTGTGGCAGACAAGGCCGCTCTCCCCAGCTGCTTCTTTCAAGGACCAGGCCAGCTGCTTTAAGACCGCGTCACCGGTTTGGTGACCATAGTAGTCGTTGAAGAACTTGAAGTCGTCAACGTCCAAAATCGCCAAAGCAAACGGCTGCTTTGGCCGGCGACGCTGCTCCTTTTCCATAGCCTCCTCAAAGCCCAGCCGGTTGTAGATCTGGGTCAAGGCATCGTACCTGGCGGCCCGGCGCAGATCAAACAAGATGCCCAGCCGCCTGATGGCGACCATGGTCAAGATCAGCAATAGCAGGTCCACGAGCAAGGCATAGGCCAAAAAGCGCCGGGTTTTCCGCTTGTAGGTCCACCCGCCTGTTGGAGCCAGGTCAAAACGCCAATGGCTGCCGCCCTGGCTGATCTCAAAGCTATAGCTTTGGGGATTTTCTGGCTGCTTCTTGGACGCGAGAACCACTGCTCGCTCCTGGCTGCCAGGAGCCAGGTTCTTGGTCAGCTTGTAGTCGACATGGGCTATTTTCAAGCTGGCGGTCGTAATTTTCAAGATTTCCGAAATTTTGACTTCACAAGCCGCGTAGCCCCAGAGAATCTTCCGGCGCTGCTGCTTCAGGAAAATCGGCTGGTAAAAAATGAAGCCGCGGCTGCCGTCGCTCAAGTCCACCGGCCCCTGAATGACCATCTCATTGCGCTTGGCCGCGTAGCAGCGGGCCAACTGGCCGCTTTTGGCCCTCATCGTTTTAGCCGCCCTGTGGCTGTTTTCTGGATAGAAAAACCGCTCGACGTCCCCTTTTTGGGGCAAAAGCTGGAGACTGACCGCGTACTTCTGCCGCGCCACCAATTGCTTGGCTATGGCTTTAAAATTGTTGATCTTGCCGTTGCTTTGGGCCGTAATCAGCCGCAATTCCGCGGTTATGGTCCGGGCCCGGTTCAGCTCCTGGCTGGCCGTCAAGGCAGTAGTCTTCGCGGCTATTTTGGCCTTGGTCAATTCGTCTGCCTTGCCGCGTTCATATTCGCTTTTGGTCAGACCGTAGGTGCCCAGAGCCATAATTGCCAGCACGATCGTCAATAAGAGCACGCCGTATTTTTTCTCCCAATGGCTTTTGCTTTGTTCCCTAATAATGATTCCACCTTTATTTTTATCACTTAGTTTTCTTATCATATCACGTTAGCTTGCATAACAGTTTCCTTATTATCGCACATAGTTTTCCAAAAAGCCATCTGCCGGCAGCAAAGTTATTAAAAAGGCAAAAAGCAGCTTTTTTCTTGCTAAATCAGCACTTTTCGCGTGCATATTATTATTCTAATAATACAATGATCATTTGTAAAAAAAGACCAAGCTTCCACTGGCGAAAGCTTGGTCTTTGCTTGTCTTTAGTCGATCTTCTTCACGTCGTCGATATTGGATTCACGTGAAATATAGTGCGGCCGGCGCTTGCTCTCCATGTAGACCTTGGCCAGGTACTGGCACATGACCCCCAGAGACAGCATGATCAAGCCGCCGATAAAAATGATCACGCAGATCAGCGATGCCCAGCCGGCAACCGGGTCGCCAATGGCAATCTTTCTGATAATGATCACGATCAGCATGATGAAGGCCACAAAGGTCATCAAAATCCCCATCCATGAGGACAAGGTCAGCGGCACCAGGGAGAAGTTGACGATCCCGTCCAAGGCATACTTGAACAGCTTCCAGAAGTTCCACTTGGTCTCCCCGGCCACGCGCTCCACGTTTTCATAGGGCAGCCAGTAAGTCTTGAAGCCAACCCAGCCGAAAATCCCCTTGGAGAAGCGGTTGTACTCGCTCATTTCGATGATGGCGTCCACCATGTCCCGCTTCATCAAGCGGAAGTCCCGGGCCCCGTCAACGATGTCGGAGTCGGAGATCTTGTTGATGATCTGGTAGAACTTGTGGGCAAACCAGCTGCGGACTGGCGGCTCGCCCGACCGGTCTTCCCGGCGGGTAGCGACGGAGTCGTATTCGCCTGAGTCCAAAATAGCGATCATCTTCGGCAGCAGGGCCGGCGGGTCCTGCAGGTCGGCGTCCATGACCGCGACATAGTCGCCGTGGGCATTGACGAAGCCGGCGTACATGGCCGATTCCTTCCCGAAGTTTCTGGAGAAGGAAATGTAGTAGACATGCGGGTCCTTTTTGGCAAAATCCTTGAGGATTTCCAGGGTCTTGTCCCGGGAGCCGTCGTTGACAAAAATCAATTCATAGTCGTTTTTCAGTTCCTGCATCACTTTCGTGACGACTGGGTAGAACAGAGGCAAAGCCTCTTCTTCGTTGTAGCAGGGAACGATGATTGAGATCTTCTTCATAATGTTGCTGCTATGCCTTCTTTTCTTCTCTCTTCTTGAAAAAACCGCCGCGCCAAAGCAGGCCCCAAACGACCGCGGCAAATTGCCCCAGCAAAGAGACCGCGATGGCCAACTTGATCCAAAGCGGCGTCTGGAATTCCAAGTAGGCGGTGTTGGTGCCCTTGGTCTTTTCGGGAACCGTTGGGGCGCCAACCCGGTTGCGCTTGTACTTGGTCAAGACCCGCCCGTTGACGGTCAGCTTGGACTGCTTGTAGGTAATGACTGGCAATTGCTGCTTGTGCTTGCCCTTCTTGGCCTTCCAGGTCAATTTCAAGCCGTGCTTGACCGCCTTGATCTTGACATTGCGGTTGTGGTTCATGACGGACTTGCGGTAAGCGGCGGTAATCTTGGAGTTCTCCATCGTATAATACTGCTTCCACTTGTAAGTGTACAAGTGGCTTGGCACGTCAGGCTCTGGATCCCACTTGTAGACCGGTAGGTAGTCCGGAATGGCCTTCTCGGTCATGTCCAGGAAGACTTGCAGGTCATGGGCGTGAGTGGCCGCATTAGTGTTCACCAGCGCCTGCTTGCGCTGGTCATCCAGCTTGACTGGGTGATAGGCACCGTAGTCTTCCATCGCCTTCTTTTTCTTCTTTTTCTTCTCGCGGGGGCTGGTCTTTTGGGTCTCTTCGCCGAATTTGGTGTTCCGGCTGCGGCCAACGTTGTTTTGGTATCCAGCCCAGGCATTGGAGGTCAAGGTGATGACCAGGCAGTCGGCTGCCGCGAAAGTCAGCAGGCCGAGCAAGGCATAGGCCGCGGCCTTGACCCACTTTTGCTTGCGGCGCAGGATGTGCTCAAACGAAAGACCCAGCCCGACGATCAACAAGGGGTAAGCGATGCAGACGAAACGGGATGGGAACTGAATGAAGCGGGCCAAGGCCGGCAAGTGGTTAGTGATCCGGTCCCATTCAACCAAGCGGGAGGCCAGAAGCAGCCAAAAGCCGCCATAAAGCGAAACGACGACGTTGGCCTTGCTTTCCTCGCGCGTCCAGATCGCGTAGATGACCTGGACGATAAAGGCGTAGGCCAGCCAGTAAGTCAAGCTGGCCCGCAGGTTGTGGGTCAGAATTCTGAACGGGTGGAAGGCCACCGTAGTGTGTTTCAAGTGGACCGCGTTTTCCAGCATCCTCATTGTCGCCGTTGGCGCCAAAGTATTGGTCTTGGACATCCAGTATAGGGGCAAGAGGGTGTTGACCGTCAAGAAGATAGTCAGCAGCACGGCCTTCAAGGTGTTCAGCAAGATTCCCCGCTTGTCTTCGCGCTTGATGATGGCATAAAGCCAGGCTGGCACCAGGAAAGCCATGTACATCAGCGCCGTGAGCAGGTGGACTTCCAAAGCGACCGTCATCAGGATGGTCAGCTTAATCCAGTGGATTGGCTTCTCTTTGTCATAGAACATGTCGCAAGCGACCAAAATTCCGTAAGGCATCAAGGCAGCGCCGATGCCGGAGAAGTTGGAGCCAGACTGCCAGCGCGGCAGCCAGCCGATAGTCATGTAGATGATCGTCACCAAAACGGCAATGCTGCCCCGTACATTAAAGCGGTGCACGGCCCTGTACATCCCCACGCCCCCGACCGCGAAGACCAAGAAGCTGGTGATAATTTGATATCGGTACCAGGTCCCGACCGCCAGCAGCAGCAGCCCGTTCAAGTAGGCAAAGGCCGGGCCGTAAAGCGCGTTGATTACCCGGCCTGACTGGTTGAACCCGTACAGGGTCATGAACCAGCTAAGGTTGCCGTTTCTTATTTGCTCCTCGGTTTCATAGAAGCGGTTGAAGTGGAAAATCGTATCGGAACCGATAATGATGTTCCCTGTTCGCATCTGCCGATAGGCCAAATAGGCGGCAAAAAGAACGACCGCCAAATACGGCCAACAGGCCGCATAGTTGATCTTTTTGAGCTTTTTCATATTTATAGTCTTTTCCCTTTCTTCGACTGATCCGATGGCAGGATATGCCAAATAAGCATATATCCTGCCTCGACATATTCCTAATAATACTATAGTTTCTGTGTTTTTCAAAAAAATGCGGTTAAAATTAAGGTAAGTATCATAAAAGCTGCCGATTATGCACGTCTTTGCATAAAAAGGCGTGCATAAGTGCTAGCGCGCAAAAAAAGACAGCCAGGGGATGGCTGTCTTCTAGGTAGTGTATATATGTTGTGTATGTGTATATCAGGGAAAGAAAAATATAAAAAATAGAGTTCATAGACTAAGATCTCTCTTGTCTATGCTTCATATCATACGGGGAAGTTATGAACAATTTGTGAACACATTTCTCCTCTTTCGTGAATTTTGCTTAACAAAATGCTAACTTTTACGAGATTGGACCTTTATGGCAATTTTCTCCGCTGGTGTTGCACAAAATCCGTTTTTTGTCAAAAAAATTGCCGCGAATCTTAAGTTTTTGTAACAACTTCTATTTCTTTTAGTCTTTTTGGCGTGTATAATGTTCTTGTTATTGTGTTAAAAAATTTGATTATTGTAATAAGGAGAACAGGATTTTGTTACAAAACCTCTTGTATGAGTTCTTGTCAACCGGACTCATGATTCTTTTCGGTGTCGGCGTTCACTGCGACGAAGTATTGAAGGACACTAAGTACCACGGCTCAGGCCACGTTTTCGCCATCACTACCTGGTCATTCGGCATTACTGCCTGCCTTTTCATCTTCGGCGGTGTCTGCATGAACCCTGCAATGGCTCTTTGCCAAGCAATCTTGGGCCTGATCCCATGGTCAGCCTTCATCCCTTACACGATCGCTGAATGCCTTGGTGCCTTCGCTGGTGCCTTGCTCGCCTACTTCATGTACGCTGACCACTTCAAGGCTTCAGAAGGCAACGTTGACGGCATTGCTACCCGCAACATCTTCTCAACCAACCCTAACCTGCGCAACCTGCCAAGAAACTGGATGGTCGAAATGATCGCCACTACTGTTTTCTTGACTGGGATCCTGGCAATCGTGGCCAAGTTTGAAAAGTTCGGCCAAACTCCACTGCTGGTTGGTCTCCTGGTATGGGCCATCGGTATGGGCCTGGGCGGTACCACTGGGTTCGCCATGAACCAAGCGCGTGACCTCGGTCCTCGTCTGGCTTACCAAATCCTGCCAATCAAGAACAAGGCCAACAACGACTGGCAATACGGCCTGATCGTTCCAGGCACGGCACCATTTGCCGGTGCCCTGGTCGCCGCAGCCTTTGTTAAGTACGTTCTGAAGCTGACTTTCTAAAATCAGCCAATAAATCTCAAAAGATTAGGACGCTCATCTAAATTAGATGAGCGTTTTTTGGTATTTGGGCAATCGCATGTGGGAAAATCGCTGCAGTTGGGGACTTTTCGGGAAGCATTTGCGCTTCAGCAGCTCGCTGCTGTGATTTGAGATACATAAGAAGGCTTCTAGAAGTGACAAAACTTCTAGAAGCCTTTTTATTCGTTAGAGCTTTTTCCTAGATTCTTTTTGAATGCTCTTTTACCCAGGACGCGGGCGGCCAAAAGCTTGTTCTTACAGGATTCTTGTTTTGTAAAGGCAAACTTGCTTGCTGGTCTGGCGACGTTTTAAGCGCTTTCGCGGCTGGAAGAAAGCAGCTGGCAGACAAGGTAAGCTAAAGGTGCGCAAGGCCTTGTGACAAACTGACAAATTACCAACAGATTTTAAGGAGCGTCACGAATATGCAGCACCAACACTTAACCATCAGTCAAAACAGCCTCAACCGGGCCTGGGCCAACAAAAAGCTGGTCGCCGGAGCACTGAAGACCGCCCACGTGCGGCCGTCCTACAGCAGCTACGAAGACCTGCTCCAGGACGGAATCCTGATTTATGCCCAAAGCCTCGATGAGGCACCGAAATGCCAGGATCCCGCGGTCACCGACCGCTTTGCCTTCCGCCGGGTCTACTGGCGGACCCTGGACCAGCTGCGCCGCCACCAGCGCGACGAAGAAGCCGCGACCCCACTGGACTTTGCCTATGACCTGGCCAGCTTGGACGAGTTCGAGCACACCGAGCGCGGCCTGCTGATCAAGGAAGCCCTGGAGCATTTAAGAGAGCCTGAGTACCTGGTCATCACCCTCAACCTCTGCAACGGCTTGAGTCTGAAGGAGATCGCCAAAAAGCAGCAGCTCTCCTACCGGACCGTCAACCGTCTCAAGCAGCACGGCCTCGACCAGCTCCGGCTGGATTTGGCTTGCTTGAAGGAAGATCTGGACTAAGCAAGGGCAAGCACCGGAAAAGCAGCAAAATCAGCAACAACTAACAAGCCATTAAAATTGACGATACCTAAAAACGGTTATTTCCTGGGAAATAACCGTTTTTCTTTGTCAGCAATGCCACTGGTGCTTCTTGCGGTTCTCCCGCCAGAAGTAGTCTAGGTCCCCCACCTGTTCATCCAGCCACAGCTCATCGCCGACCAGGTGCAGATAGTCCTCCCAGCAGGTCTGGCGGACCTGGTCCGCGGCCTCCTTGACCGCCAGACATTTTCCAGTCTTCAGCTGCTGGTCAAGCAGACTTCTTTCCGCCAGCTGGCGCTTACTCTGCCTTTGGTCGATGCAGGCCCGGCAGCCAAAGAACTCCTCCGTCTGGTGCAGCCAGGATCCAATCAGGGCATTGTGGGCTATCGCTTCTCTTGCAGCCTTGCGGGCCCTGGCAAAAGTACGGGGGTATTCCAGCAGGAAGCAGCGGCAGCCGCTTTGGTCGACAAAGGCCATCTGGCCGTCAAGCTCCCGGATGGACCGGACCTGCTGGAGGGCGATCAAATCCACCCGCCCGCTCTTTAAGGCCTTAGGCGAAAACAGGGCATAGTGCCCAAGAGACAAAACGTGCTGGTCGCGCAGGCCCAGCTTATCATAAGCCAGATGCTCCAGCGGCCATAAATCAAAGGGACAGCTGGCCAAGAGCTGGCGCAGCAGGCTGCTGGTGCTGGCTGGGGACAGCAAAAAGCCCTGCTCCTGGTCAAGAATCAGGCTCTTAGGGCCATCTAAGCCCAAGCCCGTCAAGTCATAGGCCACGATCGTGGCTGGACTCAGGCGGTAGTTTTGGGCCATTTTTGGACATTGTTTTTCTTCGCTGATCAATTTGACCAGCTGCTTCTTATCATAAACGCGCATGTGCAGTCGCTCCTTTTGCTTTTTAGTGATTTACGGGTTTGACTGCATCCAAAACTTTTCTAGGCTAATATATCATTTCCCGGGGAATTTTTAAAACGCTAACATGCATCGCCAGCCTATTTATTTTTCCTGTCTGTCTTTTTGCAAGCCTGCTTGTTCTCATTGCCTCACAAATGGCTTATCATTATTCTGTTAGATATATGCCACATTATTTCCTATTTATTTCTGCAGATAGACCTGAAAGAAGCGCACCTGAAGCAGGCCGGTCAGGCTTATCCATATGTGGATGACATGCTCCCCCGACCAAGGTCGGGGGTTTCTTTATAGGCTAGTGCTCACGCGCAGCCTACAGCTTCTGAGAACGACCAACTTATTCTTGCAAGCAGGCTTGACCGAAGTCAAGCCTGCTTTTTTACTGGTTCTGTCCAGCAAGCTGAACAGCAGTGCAAAAACAGAGGTCAGTCTATTTATCACGGAAGTGCCCCCTCCGACGATTCCGCCAAGCCGCATTGACTGCTGCTTGACG
>NZ_VUMX01000022.1:0-35881 GCF_009695985.1 Lactobacillus porci | reverse complement strand
TCAAGACTGAGAGACGTAAGGGTTATGGGTATCCAGATGATGAATACTTCTTTCTGCGATTAATGGAAATATCCCGAAAGGCATCCTAAATCTCACAGCCGTTTACACAAGTTTTTATACTGAACCAAAAAAATCTATATTTTTTCAGCTTTATGAAAATTCTTTCAAATGTTAAGTGAAAGCTATGAAATTTTCGATTATTAACTGTCCTTTGGTAAATAATTTGATTCGGCATCAAAAAAGGTGAAGCTTGAGCTCTTTGCTCGCGCTTCACCTTGTTCATTTATCGAGAGTCTAGTTTTTTCAGCCGCTGTCGCTTTTCGGCTGGCTTTTAATCTTTTCCGTTCTTCAGTTATCGCCAAACAAGATTGACTTAACCGCGTTGGTCACGGCGATCTTGTCATGGGCGTAAGTCAAGCCGCCCTGCATGTAGACAGCGTAAGGCGGGCGGATCGGGCCGTCAGCTGAGAATTCGACCGTTGACCCTGAAACAAAGGTTCCCCCAGCCATGATGACTTCATCTTCATAGCCCCGCATGTGGCTTGGAATTGGGGTAACGAAGGAGTCAACCGGTGAGTTCTTCTGCACTTCCTGGCAGAACTTGATCATCTTTTCCTTGTCGTTGAAGGTAATCAATTCGATCAAGTCAGTCCGCGGCGCGTCCCACTTTGGCGAAACGTCAAAGCCCAGCTTTTCCATCAAGGCCGCTGAGTAGATCATCCCCTTGATGGCTTCCCCGGTCACGTTTGGCGCCAGGAAGAAGCCTTCATAGAATTCATGCAGGCTGCTTAAAGTTGGGCCTTCTGAATCACTGATCCCTGGGGCAAACAGGCGGCTGGCTGCCCGGTGGACCAACTCCTTCTTGCCGACGATGTAGCCGCCGGTTTGGGCTACCCCGCCGCCAGCGTTCTTAATCAAGGAGCCGGCCATGAAATCGGCCCCGTATTCTGTTGGCTCGTGCTTTTCGGAAAATTCACCGTAGCAGTTGTCAATGAAGATATAGGACTTCGGGCTGACTTCCTTGATGAAGTCGATCATTTCCCTGATCTTGGCCACCGGGAAGCTTTCCCGGGTGTCGTAGCCCCGAGACCGCTGAATAGCCACGATCTTTGGCTGGTCTCGCTTTAAGATCTTTTCCCCTTCCTCAAAGTCAACGCTGCCGTCTTCTTTCAGTGGTACATAAGAGAAGTTGACCCCTTTTTCAATCAAGGTGCCGGCCTTGTCATCGGTCAGGCCGATGGCGTGCTGCAGGGTGTCATAAGGCATCCCCGTTAAGTAAGTCAGGGTGTCGCCAGGAATCAGGTTCCCGTCTAAAGCCGTCATCAAGGTGTGGGTCCCGGAAACGAATTGCGGTCTTACCAGGGCGTCTTCCGTGTGGAAGACCTGGGCGTAGACCCGTTCGAGCTTGTCCCGGCCTTCATCGTCATCCCCGTAGCCGTTGGTTCCCTTCAGGTCGGATTCGGCGACCGCGTTGTCAACGAAAGCCTCTAAAACCTTGGCCTGGTTGTAGACGACCTGCTCGTCAATTTCATGCAGGCGGCCCGCGATCTGCTCGTCAACTTCCTTGACGATTTTTGCTAATTTTTCTGGTAAATTGTTCATGAATAACCTCTTTGTTTACTGATGATTGCTTACCTATCATAACCCAAAAGCCAGGCTTTTTAAATCAAAAACAGCCTTCCAGCCATGTGGAAAGCTGTTTCGTGAAAGCCGATCATTCACTGGCCGCCTTTTCCGGCAGAATCAGGTTCAGGACGATCCCAAACAAGGTTGCCAAAGCGATGCTGGTCAGTTGGAAAGACCCCATCTTCAAGTAAGTGCCGCCGATGCCGACCACTAAGATCACGGACGTGATGATCAAATTCCGCTTCTTTTCAAAGTCGATCTTGTTGTCGACGATGATCCGCAGGCCATTGGCCGCGATCATCCCAAAGAGCAGGAAGGAAATCCCGCCGATGACCGGGCTGGGGATGGATTCGATTACGGCTGATACCTTGCCCACGAAGGAGAAGATGATCGCGAAAACCGCCGCCCCGCCCAAAACCCAGACTGAGTGGACCTTGGTCATGGCCAAAACGCCGATATTTTCCCCGTAAGAAGTAGTTGGCGGACCGCCAAGAAAGCCGGCAATGATGCTGGACAAGCCGTCCCCCAGCAAGGTCCGGTGCAGGCCGGGATCCTTGAAGAAGTTCCGCTTGGTCAGCTTGTTCAAGACCATGATGTGACCCATGTGCTCCGTCATCGTGACGAAAGCAATTGGCGCCATGGTAATGATGGCTGCCGGGTAAAGCTTAAACTTGTAGCTGGCGCCTAAGACGTCAAAGGCCGGCAAGGAGAACCACTTGGCGCTCTCTACGCCTGAAAGGTCGACAATCCCGCAGAGCAAGGCCATCACGTAGCCGCAGATGATCCCGAGCAAGACGGGAATCATGCTTGGGAAGCCCTTGAGGAACATATTGAAGATGATGGTGACGACCAAGGTGAAGATGGCCACCGCGAAAAACTTCAAGTCATACTTCCCGCTGGGATTGAACATGGCGTCATTGGCCGCCGTCGTAGCCAATGACAGGCCAATGACGATGATGATTGGCCCAACGACTACTGGCGGCAAAATCTTGTCCAGCCAGTCAGACCCGGCCTTGCGGATGATCAAGGCCACGATCACGTAGACCAGGCCGGCCGCGATGGCCCCCTGCCCAACTGCCGGATACCCGTCGCTCTTCATCAAGGCCTGCATGGTCGCGATAAAGGCGAATGACGACCCCAGGTAGGCCGGAATCTTGGCCTTGGTGCACATGATGTAGACCAAGGTTCCAACGCCGGAGCAGAACAAGGCGATGCTTGGCTTCAGGCCAACCAGGAGCGGCACCAGCACGGTCGCTCCAAACATCGTGAACAGGTGCTGGATGGACAGGATCAGCCACGGGCCAAACTTGGGCTTGTCCTGAATGTCGAGCACGGCTTCTGGATTGCGAAATTCTTCGTTCTTTTCCAAAAATAAACTCCCCCTCATTAGTGGAACCCGGTGCAAGAAAAAAACGCCCTGGAAACCTGGCGCCTCCAAGACGGTTCAATGGCAGGAATTGATGCTTTCCCGCAGCTGCCCCCTTTTCAGCCTCACGGGACTGAATTTAAAGGTTCCTTTAACTTATATTCAACTTCATTTATCCTACTAAAAACAAGCAGCAATTGCAAGAAACGGCCAAAGAAAAGCAGGAGGCCGCTTGAGCCTCCTGCTTTAGTAAGTAGAAGTTTTTGATGCTTATGGTAAATTGATTTGGAATTGATTTTGGTATTTTTTACAGAGTTATTAATTGAGATTACTTACAAATACACTAACTTAAAGGAATTGTGCTTAAGACATTACGTTTGATGAAATGATTTGGCATAGTTAAAATTTGGATTTTCGCCTTATTGAGCAGGGCTGACAAAGTATTCAGGCTTGCACAGCTTAGTCCAGTCAACGAAGATCTTCTTCATCAGGTAACCAACCGCAAATGGTACGACTACCCAGACAAGCACCAGTACTGGAACGTTGTGGAAGCCAGCGTTGTAGGCCGCAAGTGGTGAAACGGCACCGATCAAGCCGAAACCACCGGAAGCCGGAGTACCTTGCATGCCCAGCATCGGAACTGACAGGGTTGAAACGGCTGCCGTCAAAGCAACTGGGATCCCGATCACTGGGTGTCTCAGGAAGTTTGGCATCATCATCTTGATGGCGCCAAGGAAGATGGCAACTTGCACGCCTGGCTTGTCAACCTTCAGGGTTGCCCAGATCAGGAAGGCTGCGGCACTGGCCAGACCGAAACCAGCAGCGGCTGAGCCCATGCCGGCCAAGCCGATGGCCACGGAAATTGCGACCGTTGAAAGCGGGGTGATGATGACGATGGCGAATGACATCGCGATCAGGATACACATTGGGTATGGAGCCAGCTTGGTGAAGGTGTTGATGACGTCACCGATCCCGGTAGTTACCAAGGATACGTAAGGCTTGGTCAAAGTCCCAAGCCAGCCGACGCCAGTGCCGGCCAGGATTGGGAAGAAGACAATGCTCAGGGAGCCGAAGCGGTTGCCCACCCACTTGATGAACAATACGGCTACGGCAGCCGTCAACATGGTGTTGATTACGTCGCCCATGCCAGCCAGTTGGAAGACAACGGTCTTTACGCCCTTAACGGTCGTTGGCACGGCAGTCACGCAGCCGGAACCAAGGAAAGCAGCGCCGCCGACACAGGCTGATTCAGTGTAGCCCAGGCCGAACTGCTTGGCAGTTGAGAACCCGCACATGACTGCAAAGAAGTATTGGAAGACAGTCACAATGTGCAAAAGATTGGCCACCACCGTGTTCGTGGGTGCGAATGGCGTCAAGAAGGTTGACAAAATGGCACTTGGCAAAAGTGACACGATAATGGCAGTCGCTGAACCATTGAGGACTTTCATCACAAATGATCCAACTGTTTCTTTTGGTTGAGTTGTTCCAGACATTGGGTCCGCCTCCTAACGGTACTAATCGCTTGTTCTTAATACAAGTAAAACGATAAAAACAAGAAAAATGGATAAATAAGATTTCGAACGATCAATCGAGCTTACATGAGAGAATCAATTAACGATTTAATATTTCTTTCAGTCAACTGATTGATGTTTCGAATTATAGACGTCATTTTTACACAGATCAAGGGATTTCATTAAGACTTTGATAAGTTTTTCATTTTTATTTAATTTAGCGCTTACAGGAATTTTTGACTTTACGTTTTTTAAGAATTAGTAAAAGCTAAGTCTTTTTTGAGTAAAAGAAAAGCCTGCAGACCAAAATCTGCAGGCTTAAATGCGCGTGATGACCCGGGCGAGATTCGAACTCGCGACAACCTGGTTTAGGAAACCAGTGCTCTATCCACCTGAGCTACCAGGCCATTCAACACACTATTTTACCGAAATTCATTAAAAAAAGCTAGTACTGCGCCATGAAAAAGTCCCGGTTGGAACTTTCCTGGTCAATCTGATCAGCCGCGGAGATGAAAGGCAGCCAGATCAAGACGGCAATGACCAGGTTGACGACCGCCAAGACGATGGCCCGCCAGTCATAGTTGGTCGCCAGGAAGGGGCCAATGATTGGCGGGATGATGCCGGGAACCACGGCCTGGACCCGGTTGATCCAGCCCAGACGCGTCACCACGTAAGCCAAGGAAACGTTGGCCAAAGGTGCCGCGATAAAGGGCACCAGGTAAACAGGGTTCAAGATGATCGGCAGCCCATACAAAACCGGCTCATTGATGTTGAAGACGCTTGGCGCCAAAGCGACCTTGGCCAAGGTACGGTGGTCGCTGCGCTTGGAGAAAAGCAGGATTCCGATGACCAAAGGCAGACCGACGCTGTCGACCCCGAAGACGCCAAATGATGCGGAAGTCCACAGGTAAGGGATCGCGCTCCCCTTGGCCGCGGCCAGGATGTTGGCGTTCTGCGCCGTGGCCCAGACCGACCCGATAACCGGAGCCATGACCCCGTTTCCGTTGATGCCAAAGAACCAGAAGATCTGGATCAGGCCGGTAACGACGAAGACCATCAAGAAGCCCTGGCCCAAGTTGGCCAAGGGCAATTGGATGATGTGCAGCAGCCATTCACCAAAATACTGGCCAGTCATGACCTGGAAGAGATAGTTGCCCCCGCCAACGACAAAAAGGGAGATGATGACCGGCAGCATGGACTCAAAGGCCGCCAGCTGGGCATGGGGCATCTGGCTGTAAATGGGGATCACCAGCCGGCCTTTGACGCACAGAATATAGATGGCCACGCCCAAGCCGCCAAACAAAATGGCGGTGAACATCCCCGTCGTCGACAATTGCTGGATGTTGAAAGCGTCATCGATTCTGAACCTGGTCTCCCCCTTGGTCAGGTAGGCGTAATTGGCAATGCTCATCATGAATGAGGACAAGGAAGTCATGGCCCCGGCCAGGCGGTTGACTTCAAAGGTCCGGGCCAGCTGGTAGCCCCAGGCCAAGGCAAAGAAGAGGGCAAACATGGCCACGCTCCCCCGCCAGACGAAGTTGCAGGCGCCTACCAGCGGCTGCAGGAGGGTGGCCAAGACGTGCCAGTTCCAGTTCTTGTCAGCCGCGTTGATCAAGCTCTTGATCAAGACGGCAAAAGAGCCCGTCACCGTAATTGGCAGAGTCGAGACAAACGCGTCGCGCAGAGCCACCAGCCAGCGCACCGCGGCGATCTGGTTGGCCAGCGGCAGCAGGTAGCGCTCAAGCCAGTCAGCTGCCCTATTCACTCTTCTTCTCCTTCAGATAGTGCGGGTGGTAGCCCTTGTTCTTGTTCTTGCGCTTCTGGTGCTTTTTCTTTTTGCCCTTGTCCGCCTGCTTGCCCTGGCTCAGCTTGCCCTTGTCTTTTTCGGCCTTCTTTGCCGGCTTGTCCGTGCTCAGGCGGTAGCCGGCAAAGTAGACCCGCTGCAGCGTGATTTCCGGCACTTCTTCCAAAAGCTTCTTCAAATCGCGGAAGTCGTGGTCGTCGCCCAAGGTTACCACGTAGCCCTTCTGCTCCATCCGTCCCGTCCGGCCAGCCCGGTGGGTGTAGGTATTGACGTCTGCCGGAACTTCATAGTTGATGACGTAGGTCAGCTTGGGGATGTCCAAGCCGCGCGCTGCCAGGTCAGTGGCCAGCAGCAGCTTGGTCTTGCCGCTGGCCAGATCGGCCAGGGCTCTTTGCCGCTTGTCCTTGGACATTTCATTGTTCAGCATGGCAAATTTGGTCTTGGTATGGCCAAAAATCCGCGCGAAGCGGGTCATGCTTTCGTTTGAGTCAAAGAACAAGAGCCCGCGGAAGTGGTCCAGCTTGGTCAGTCTTTGCAGGAATTCAATCTTGTGGCTGTTGTCCACCTGCAGGAAGTCGTGGTCGGTCTGGCTGCCCTGATCCGGTCTGACGTCGACCAGGAGGAAGTTCCGAGCAAAAATTGCCTCGGCTTCCTTGGTGATCTGGGATTCCGTGGCCCCAAACAAAAGAATCTGGCTGCTGGACGGCAGGTTTTGCCCTAAAGAGCTTAAAAGGTCCAGCTTGGCAAATTCCAGGATGTCGTCGGCTTCATCGATGATCAAGGTCTTGATCTGGGCCAGCTTGATCCGTCCGCTGGAGAAGAAGTCAAAAAAGCGCCCTGGCGTGGCCACCAGCACCTCGGCCGTCCCCTTCTTCAGCTTTTCATCCTGGCGCTTGCGGTTGCCGGCCCCTACCAAAGCCAGGGTCTTTAAGCCCAATGCCTGGGCAAAGGGCTGGATCGCGTTGCGGATCTGTACGGCCAGCTCCGTTGTTGGCGCCAAAACGACCATGGCATTTCTTTGCCCGGCCGTGACCCGCTCCAAGCTCGGCAAGGCATAAGCCAGGGTCTTCCCGGTCCCGGTCTTGGCCAGGCCGATCAGGCTAGCGCCGTGCTTGATAGCGTCAAAAGTCCGCTCCTGAATCAAAGTCGGCTTGCTTTTGCCGGTCTTCTCCAATACTGCTTGAATTTTCTCATTATACATCATTGCGTTAATCGTCCATATTTCTGTTCATACTGCTGACTGGTGCCCATATAGGCGTACATTGTCACGGGCCACTTGAGGCCGGTCATCCCGCTGACCTGCCCCTTGGTCGAATACTGCCAAAAGCAGTATTTCAGCTGGCTCGGGGTCTTTCGGTCCGTTGACAGGAACTCGCATCCTTTTGGAAAAAGCTTGGCATACTTGCTGTCGGCCCTGACCATGACCGTGCGGCGCTGCTTGAGCAAAAGCCGGCTCATCTGAGCCAGGCAGGTGAGATCCGCGGCTGAGGGGTCGCTGCTGCCGGCATCAAGCAAGACAGGCAGGCTGCCCAGCTGGCTGCCAGCCTTTTCCTCCAGGTACTTGACCTGCGAGCGGGCCGACTGGCGCGAGTCAACCTTGACCCGGGTGCCGTAAGCCAGCTTGCTGCCCTTGAGCTTCTTTCTAAAAGTTAGATAGGACCGATCAAACTCCCGCTTGCCGGTCGTGGCCTGCAGGTAGACGAAAGAAACCCCATTTTGCTGCAGCCGCTCCAGCCTGACCGCGGTCTGCCGCTGATCCAGGCCGATGCCCACCGTGCTCTGCGAGGACCCGTGAGGCAAAGTCGTCTGGGCCCGGTAATTGGATATGCCATAAGCGAGCAAGGCCAGGGCCGCGATTAAAAAGCTGATAATCGCCGGCAAGGTTGCCCGGTGTTTAAAGTGTCGATTTTGGTCCATCTCTGCCTCCTGCTTTCATTTTATACAACAAAACAGGCCCTGTCATATCAAATTGCTTCAGTCAGCACTGAAAAGCGCCAATTGCTAAAGACCAGACCCATTGACGGTTTCTAGATATAGTAAATTTAAGTTATAATAATAAGCATCAAGAAATTAATCGAGGTAAAAAAATTGCAAAGACAGATTTCCTTTGGCCAGGCGCTGGCAACCGTGGTTGGTTCCGTCATCGGGGCTGGCGTTTTCTTTAAAATCGGCACCATTACCCAGCAGACCGGGTCCCCGTCCATGACTATTTTCGTCTGGATTCTGGCCGGACTCATCTCCATCTGTTCCGGGCTGACGGTCTCTGAAATCGCGGCTGCTTTGAACGTCAACGGGGCCATTGAATACCTGGACTACACTTATGGCAATATCTGGGGCTTTCTTTTTGGCTGGGCGGAAATGACCGTCTATTTTCCGGCCCAGATCGCGGCCTTGTCCGCCATCTTCGGCGAGCAGTTCGTGACCCTGCTGGGCCTGAAAGGACTTGACTCCAAATGGGTCGCGCTGGCCCTGGTCCTCTTCTTGCTGGGGATCAACCTCCTGGGCACCAAGGCCGCGGCCAGGATGCAAGCGGTCGTGACCGTCATCAAGCTGATCCCTTTGGCCTTGATCATCTTCTTCGGCTTCTTAAACCCGCATCCCGTGGCCGTCTCCTTGTTCCCGCCGGCGCCAGGAGCAGACCAGTCCTGGCTTGGCGCGGTCAGCCAGGGGCTCTTGTCTGCCCTTTTTGCCTTTGAAGGCTGGATCATCGTGACCAACCTGGCCAAAGAGGTGCGCGATCCCACAAAGGACTTGTCCAGAGCCATCATCATCGGCTTGAGCGTCGTCACCGTCATCTACGTGCTGATCAACTACGCCTTTATGACCGTGCTGCCTTTTGGCAAGATTGTCGGCAACCAGAATACGGCCTTCTATGCCTCCTTGCGCCTTTTCGGCCCAGTTGGCGGGAAATTCGTCACGACCGGGATCCTGATCTCAGTCTACGGGGCCTGCAATGGCTTCATGCTGACCGGGATTCGGACGCCCTTTATCCTGGCCCAGGCTGGCCGCCTGCCCTTTTCCAGCAAATTGGGCCGCTCCTCTGTGAGAACTGGCGTCCCGGTCTTCTCCGCCCTGCTCGTGGACGCGATTGCCCTGGTCATGATCGCCCTGGGGAGCTTTGACATCCTGACCGATATGCTGGTCTTCGTGATGTGGACCTTCACCACCCTGCTCTCCGTGGCCGTCTTTATCCTGCGCAAGAGAGAGCCGGAACTGGAGCGGCCCTTCAAGGCGCCCGGCTACCCGTTCATCCCCTTGATTTCCGTCATTGGCGGCTTATTCATCATCGTGATGACCGTCATCAACCAGTTCGTCTTGTCAGTCATCGGCCTGGGGCTGACTTTGCTGGGACTGCCAATCTACTACTGGGTCAAGATGACCAGGGATTGAGCTTTTCGATAAAACAAGAAAAAACGATCCAGTTCAAGTGAACTGGGTCGTTTTCTGTATGCGAACAAAATTCTAGACTTTAGGAATTGCCAATTAATGCCTGCTGGTCTAAGGACTAGTTGTCGTTTTCGTGCTTCTTGCTGAATTCTTCAACGACTTGCGGCTTGATCACGCCAACGTATGGCAGGTTGCGGTAAAGACCGGCAAAGTCCATCCCGTAGCCGATGACGAATTCGTTGCCCACGTGGGTGCCGTAGTATTCAACTTCGACTTCAGTAGTCCGGCGGGCGGTCTTGTTCAAGAGCACGCAGCACTTGACGGACTTGGCGCCGCGCTTGATCATTTCGTCCTTCATGAACTTCAAGGTCAGCCCCGTGTCGACGATGTCTTCCACGATCAAGACGTCGCGGCCGGTCACGTCAGCTTCCAGGTCGTGGGTTACGGTAATCTTGCCGCTTGATTCAGTGCCGTTGCCGTAGCTGGAAACGTCGATAAAGTCGATGTCGCAAGGCAGATCCATCTTCTTGAGCAAGTCGACCATGAAGAAGATTGCCCCCTTCAAGGCCCCAACGACCAAGACCCGCTTGCCGGCGTAATCCTTGGTCAATTGCTTGCCCAGGCGGGTGGTCATTTCATCAATGTCTTCTTCGCTAAACAACTTGTGGTCTACTGCATCGTGAATACTCTTCATTATCTGACTTCCTCAATAAAAAATTATCCTAATTTCGTACCAATACCGTACGTAAAGACTAGCTTCAATTAATATATTCAGATTATAACATTAATTACGAAAAAAGAGGCAATTTTCTCCAAGAAAATTGCCTCTTTTCAGAATTTTAAGTTTCTTTTTTGGCCTGATCGTTTGCCTTTAGCTTTTCCACGACGAACCAGCGCATAAAGCCCTGTTGGATGTCCTCCAAGGTAAAGCGGTAGCCCTCAAATTCAACCGCGTCGCCCTTCTTCAGGTTCGGGTACTGCTCCATCATATAGCCGCCAATGGTGATGATGTCGCTATCTTGGAAGCACTTGAGGTTCTGGTGGAAGTAGCGCTCAAAGTCATATAGGGTCGTCTTCCCTGAAACATGAATCTCGCCTTCGCCGTTCTTGATGATGTATTCATCGGAGACGTCATCGATTTCGTCCTTGACCGAGCCGAAGAGCTCTTCGTAAATATCCTTGTCAGTCACGATCCCCGAGGTCCCGCCGTATTCATCCACGACCAAGACGATTGGCGTGTGCTTGCTGATCATTTCCCGCAAGATATCCTGAATCGGCATGGATTCCGGAACCGTGATGATGGTCCGGTTGATCCGGCTGACCGGAACGGAAGCATCCGTCCGGCTCTGCTGGACGATATCGTAGGCATAGACGTAGCCTACCACGTCGTCCTTGTCATTGTCTCTGACGACTGGGAAACGGCTGTAGCCGTCATCCAGGTACTTCTTCAGAGCCGTCTCGACCGTTTCGGTCGCGTCTAGAACCGTCAGACGGGTCCGGTCAGTCATGATGTCCTTGGCCACCTTGTCGTTAAGCTCAAATGCCCGTTCCATGTAGGTCAAGTCTTCCTTGTCCAGGGCCCCGCCATGAACGGCGTTCTTGGACAGGCGGATGATTTCTGACTGCGAGTAGACCTCATTCTCCTCATCAGCCGGCTTGAAGCCCATCAGCTTCAAGATGCCCGCGCTGCTCGTGTTCAAAAGCCAGACGAAGGGATATACGATCGTGTGGAAGAGGTGCAGCGGCGTTACGATCCCCATCAGCATCTTCAATGGCTGATCAATGGCAATGTTCTTTGGCACGACTTCCGTCAAGACGACTTCCAGGTAGGTCAGGAAGATCACGCCCAGCAAAGCCCCCAAAGTATCGACCAGGTGCTGGTTCATGGGCGTCAGCTTCAAGAGCCGCTCAAAAATGGTGGACAAGGTGTCCGCCCCAAACCAGCCCAGGATAACGCCGACCAGCGTGGTCCCAACCTGGGTCGTGGACAGGTACTCGTTCAAGTTGTGAGTCATGTGCAAGGCCCGCTTCAGCTTCTTGACGTTGCCGTCTTTATTGGCAATCTTGTCCTCCAGCTGGCTTGGCCGCACTTGGACCAGGGCAAATTCCGCGGCCACGAAGAAGGCCGCGAACACAAAGATTATTAGAATAGCAAGTAAATTTATCCAGATTTGCGTCGTACTCATCTAAGTCACCTAATTTATTATTGAATGCTCTATGCCTATTTTAACATTCTTTTTCACAAAGTTGCCCTAGCTGACCAAAATATAGGCCAAAAAAGGAGCCGTGGGGCTCCTTTTAGGCTTATTCAGCTTGTTTTCTGGCTTAGTCATCCAAGCCGCGCCAGTGCCACTCAGTGACTTCCGGAATATCGGTCCCATTGTCGCGGATGTAGTCGTGGTGCTTGGCCAGCAGGCGGTCCATCTCATCGATAAAGGCCGCGCTCTTGTCCTTGAGGGCTGGGATCTGCTCAACCGCGTCCTTGGCCAGGTCAAAGCGGTCAAGGTGGTTCAAGACCCGCATGTCAAACGGCGTCGTAATGTCCCCGTTTTCTTCATAGCAGTGGATGGAGACGTTGTAGCGCTTGCGGGCAAACCAAATGGCTTCCATCATGGTCTTGTAGCCGTGCCAGGCAAAAATGGTCGGCACGTCGCTTGGGAAGAGCCGGTCGAATTCCTCCTGGGAGATGGCGGCTGGGTTGTCCTTGGGCGCCATCAGCTTCATCACGTCGACCACGTTGATGTAGCGAATCTTCAAGTCTGGGAAATGCCGGTGCAGAATGTCGATCGCGGCTAAGGTTTCCATGGTCGGCTCGGTTTCAGTCGAAGCAAAGACGACGTCTGGCTTGGCATCCTTGTCGGTTGAGGCCCAGTCAACGTAGCCCAAGCCTTGGCTGACCAGCTTGGCGGCTTCGGCAGCCGTGAACCATTGCGGCCGCTCCTGCTTGGAAGTTACCAGGAGGTTGATGCATTCCCGGTCGCGGAAGGCCTTGTCGGCTACGGCCAGCAGGGTGTTGGTGTCGGCTGGCAGGTATTCATGGATCAGGTCTGGCCGGTTCTTTTCAAACAAGTGGGTCAACAGACCTGGATCTTGGTGGGTGTAGCCGTTGTGATCCTGCTGGAAGACGGTTGACGTAGCCACGAAGTTCAATGATGGGTAATCGCGGCGCCAGTACTGCTCCTTAGCCTTGCGCAGCCACTTCATGTGCTGGGTCAGCATGGAGTCGACCACGCGCCCGAAGGCCTCGTAAGTGGCAAAGAAGCCGTGGCGGCCAGTCAAGACGTAGCCTTCCAGCATCCCCTCGTCCTGGTGTTCTGACAGCTGGGAGTCGATCAGACGCCCCTGGGCAGCCAGTTTTTCGTCATTTGGCTCATGAATGTCGTCTTCCCATTGCCGCTTTTCCTGGTCAAGGAAGTCAAACAGGCGGTTGGACTTAGATTCGTCCGGCCCAAAGCCGCGGAAGCTACTTGGGTTCAGCTCGGCCACCTTGGTCAGGTACTTGGCCCATTCCACCATGTCTTGGGCGCTCTTGGAGCCTGGCTTGCCCACTTTCAGGGCATAGTCACGCCAGTCAGGCAGGTTCAGGCGCTTAGGATTGAGCCCGCCGTTGGTTACCGGGTTCATAGCCATTCTTTGGTCGCCGTGAACCGCGTTTTCCAGAACCAAGGCGGTTGGGTAGCCATTTTCATCGAACAGTTCTTCCGGCTTGTAGCTCTTCAGCCAGTCCAGCAGCAGCTCCTTGTGGTCCATGTGCTTCTGGTCGACTGGGATTGGAATCTGGTGGGCCCGGAAGGAGTTCTCGATCGGCTGGCCATCAAGGTCGAATTGCGGACCAGTCCAGCCCTTTGGGCACTGGAAGATGAGCAGCGGCCAGTGGGCAAAGGATTCATCCCCGTTTTCGCGGGCCCGCTTCTGGATGGCCTTGATGTCTTCAATGATGGCATCCATGGTCTTGGCCATTTCTTCATGGATTTGGCCAATCTCCTTCATCCCGTCAAAGCGCCCGCCCTTGAAGGTGGAGACGAAGTAAGGCTTCCAGCCCATCCCTTCAAAGTACTTGGTCAATTCTTCATCGCTCATGCGGGAAGTGATGGTCGGGTTGGAAATCTTGAAGCCGTTGACCTGCAGGATTGGCAGGACGGCACCGTCCTTGACCGGGTTGATGAAGCGGTTGGCAAACCAGCCAGCAGCCAGCGGACCGGTTTCAGCTTCCCCGTCGCCGATTTCAGTTGTGGCAATCACGTCCGGATTGTCCAAGATGGCACCGGTCGCGTGGGAGAGCGAGTAGCCCAGTTCCCCGCCTTCGTGGATTGAGCCTGGAGTTTCCGGCGCCGCGTGGGAAGCCACGCCGCCTGGGAAGCTGAAGCGCTTGAAGAGCTTGGCCATGCCGGCCTCGTCCTGGGTGATTTCCGGGTAGCGCTCAGTGTATGACCCGTCCAAGTATGAGTTGGAAACCATGACCTGGCCGCCGTGGCCGGAGCCTTCAATGTAGAACATGTTCAAGTCATACTTCTTGATCACCCGGTTCAAGTGGGCGTAAATGAAGTTTTGCGGCGCGATCGTGCCCCAGTGGCCAACCGGCTTGATTTTCACGTCTTCAGCCGTCAGTTCTTGCTTCAAAAGCGGGTTCTTCAGCAGGAACAACTGGCCAACTGACAGGTAGTTGGCTGCCCGCCACCAGGCGTCAACGCTCTTCAAGTAGTCTTTTGAGTCATAGTCAACAGTCATGATTTATCTTCTCCTTTGCAATTTGCGAAGCACTGGCTCTGCCAATTTCTCAATCGTTATCTATGCTTTAATCATACTCAGTTTATAAATTGATGTCAATTTATTTGATAATTGGTAGTACCCAATTTAACCATTTTTTACAAAAAAAGACCAGCCATGGAAAATTCCATGACTGGCGTGCCTAATTCAAGTTGACGAAAGTATTAAAGCGCATGTATTTGTAGTGAACCCGCATCGTGGACACTTCAAAAGGCGTCCCGTCAGCTAAAAAGAAGATCCCGGACATGACGCCGACCGGCTCGGTTGCCTTGAGCTGCAATTGGGCCTGATCCTCCGCGCTTGACGGCTCAACCGTGATCGTCAGGTAGGACTTGGTCACGTCCTGGCCCTGGTCGCTTTGCAGGTAGTTAAACAAAGAGCCTTGCAGAATATCGTCGTTGAGCTCCGGCGCGATCTTGATCGGCACGAAGCCCTCTTCAATCAGGAAAGGCTGGTCATCCAGGAAGCGCAGGCGCTTAAACTGGTAGACAAAGTCGTTTTCATTCAAAAAGAGGTCCTGGGCCGTTTCGGGACTGGCCTTGACGGCCCGGAAATCCAAGAGCTTGATTGACTGCTTTTTGCCTGGAGCCGTAAAGCTGTCGGTCAGCCCCAGGTTGGAGCCTTCATAGCGGAACATGGACTGGTTCTTTAAGTAGAGCGGGTTGATGAAGGTCCCGCTGCCCCGCTTCTTAAAGACGATCCCCTGGCGCTCCAACAGCTCCAGGGCCCGCTTCATCGAAGTCCGGCTGACTTGGTAGTAGTCTGCCAGACTTCGCTCGTCTGGCAGCCGCATCCCCTCGTACCTGCGGGCCATGATATTCTGCTTAATATCATGCATTACTCTGCGGTATACGTAATCTGCCATCTGATCACCTGCCTGTTACTTGCCGGCTTGGGCAATAGCGGCCACAAACCACTTCTTGAAGGCTTCCCGGTCAACCTTGACCGCGATTTTCGCGTTGGCTGGCATCTTGAAGAAACCGTCAAAGTCCATGACTGAGGCCCCGTAAGTGTAAGGGCTCTTGGTGTCAACGGCCACGTAGGCATCCTTGACTTCAAAGAGCTCCGGCGCCAAAAGCATGGCGACTGACAAGGCGTCGTAGATCCGCTTGCCCTTGGCGGCCGCGGCATCGTTGACTTCATAGTGGGAGTTCAAGCCATAGATCATTTCGCCAACTGGCCCAAAAGCCTTGATCTCTTCCAAGGTTTCAGCTTCCACGAAGGCCTGGTTGCCGACCTCAAGCGGGGCAACGAAGATCTTTAAGCCCTTAAGCCCTTCGTCAAAGACGATCTTGGCTGCTTCCGGGTCACCGGACACGTTGTATTCGTCGTATGGCCCGTAATTTCCGCGGCCCAGCGCCCCGCCCATGATGTAGAGGGCGTCGATCTTGGCCAGGTCTTCCGGATATTGGCGCAGGTACAGGGCAAAGTCGGTAGCTGGCCCAATCTGCATCAAGGTTACGGGTTCTGAGCTAGCCGCAACCGTCTCATGGATGGCTGTGGCTGCCAGGCCAGGCTTAAGCAGGCTTTGGTCAGCCGGCGGGAAGTCAAAGCCGTCCATCCCGCTCTTGCCGTGAACTTCAGAAGCATCGATCGCTGGCTTAAGCAAAGGCAGCTTGGCCCCGGCCACGACCGGCACCTTGGTGCCCAGGAACTTTTGCAAGCGCAAGGCGTTGTTCAGGGTCTTGTCCAAGGCCACGTTGCCCCAGGTCGGCACGATCAGCTTGACGTCCAGCTCCTTGGCGAAAAGCGCGATGGTCAGGCAAACCGCGTCGTCGATCCCTGGGTCAGTTGAAATAATCAAAGGTTTCTTGTTCATGTATTACACTCCAATTTTCGTTATTTAAGCTTAAGTATCCGTGCTTTTTAACAAAAAACAAAATAATAGCTCTATTTTAGCATATTTTTTGGTGCAAAAAGCAAAATAAAGAAGCCCGTACGGGGCTTCTTTTTGCAAAATTCTTATTATGCTCTTAACGGCATCTCGTTTCAATCTCCCCGTTGTCGCGGGCGATGATCACTTCATCACAGATATCCAAGAACAGGCCGTGCTCAACTACCCCCACCGTGTGGTCCAGGTAGTCGGCCAAGCCGCTTGGTACTGGCACGGAATCAACGTGCAGGTCCAGGATGTAGTTGCCGTAGTGGGTCTTCAAGCGGCTGCCGTCCGCATTCAAACGGAACTGCGGATTGAGCCCTTCAGCTTCAAAGCGGCGCTTGTTCTGCTCGCAGGAGATCGGCAAGACCTCGACTGGCAGCGGGAAGCCGCTCAAGTGGTCCACGACCTTGCTTTCATCAACGATCCAGACGTTCTTCTTGGAATTGACGGCCACGTTCTTTTCCAAGGTCAAAGCCGCGCCGCCGCCCTTGATCCCGTTGAGCTGCTTGTCAACCCGGTCAGCCCCGTCGACGGTCAAGTCGGCCTGGTCAATGTCAGCCAGCTCGCTGACCGTAAAGCCCAAGCCTTCCAGCTGCTTGCGGCTGCGGCTGGACGTCGTGACGACAGCCTTAAGGGCCAGGCCTTCTTCTTCCTTGCGCCGGCCCAGTTCATCGATGAAGAACTTGACCGTTGAACCGGTCCCAACGCCCAAAATCATGCCATCTTCTACCAAGCCCGCTGCCTGCTTGGCGGCAGCCTGCTTCAATTCATCTTGCTTTTGGCGGTCCATCTGTTTGTCTCCTTTTCTGTCAATCTTTGCTTTTTCTCGATGTTTATTCTTCTTCAGTCAAAGCCGCGGTCAGCTCTTTGACCTGGCCGGCAATGTCGCCCTTGCCAAAAATATATGAGCCGGCAACAAAGACATCGGCGCCTGCTGCTTGAGCAATCTTGGCCGTTTCGGCATTGATCCCCCCGTCGACTTCGATCATGACCCGGCGGCCTGGGCGGGAAGCGTGGGCGTCAACGACTTCCTTGGCCGCCCTGATTCTTTCCGCTGAATCTGGCAGGAACTTTTGCCCGCCAAAGCCTGGGAAGACGGTCATGATCAAGGCTTGGTCGATCTTGGCGGCCAGCTTGGTCAAAACCTTGACGTCAGTGCTTGGGTTCAAGGCCACGCCCATCCGGCTGCCATGCCGGTGGAGGTAGTCAGCCCAGCTGCCGATCTGGTTGGGATTTTCAACGGCTTCGTAGTGGAATTCGATTAAGTCGGCACCCGCGTCCGCGAAGACTGGCACCATTTCGTTGACCTTGTCCCCCATCAAGTGGACTTCCGCCTGGACGTTTGGAAAGTGGCGCTTGAAGTCCTTGACCAATTGCGGGCCATAGGACAGGTTGGATACGAAGTGGCCATCCATGACGTCGATATGGAAGCGGGTAATGCCCGCGTCAACGGCTTCCTGGATCTGCTCGCCAAGGAACATATTGTCTGCATTTAAAATTGAAGGTGCGATCAGCATTCGCTCAACATCCTTTCTGCTTCTTAATGGTTGTGACTCGATGTTTTTCCTGTGCCTACTTTACACCAGTTTGCCCAAAAATCCTATTTTTTATCTATTTATCTGCCTCATCAGCAGCCTTGACTTCGGCCGCGGCAGGAATTGACGGCTGGGCGCCCAGCTTTTGCACGGCCAGGGAGCTGGCGCGGTTGGCAAAACGGGCTGCCTCCTGGACGTTGCTGAAGTCGCTCTTGACGGTCCCGGCAAAGTAGCCCAGGAAGGTGTCCCCAGCCGCCGTGGTGTCCACTGCCTTGACCTTGAAGGCTGGAACCAGACCGGTAAAGGCTTCGGCTGAGACATATGAGCCCTTGCTGCCATAAGTGATGATGACCGTCTTGATCCCCATCTCGTGCAGCTTGGCGGCATTTTTGGCCAAGTCGGCCTCATTTTCAACCGGCAAGCCCGTCAACAGGGCGCTTTCGGTTTCGTTTGGCGTAATGGCATCAGTCAAGTCCAGCAATTCCTGGGGCAGGTCTTTGACTGCCGGGGCAGGATTCAGGATGGTCACCTTGCCGGCAGCCTTGGCCAGCTTGAAAGCCGCGATCGTCGCCGGGATCGGGGTTTCCAGCTGGGCTACGACACAGTCGGCTTGGGCAATCAAGTCCTTGGCCTTTTCAACGTCGGCACTGGTCAGCTTGTAGTTGGCACCATGATCGATGATGATGTCGTTTTGCCCTTCGGCATTCAAAGTAATGTAAGCATGGCCGGTCTTTTCGCCGGGAGTAGTCAGGATGTGGCCGGTCTTGACCCCGTAGCCTGACAGCTGGTCGATCATCCAGGGGCCGAAATTGTCATCGCCGACCCGGGAAATGAAAGTACATTCTGCCCCGCTCTTGGCCGCCGCGATGGCCTGGTTGGCCCCCTTGCCACCGCCGGCTTCACTGACGCCAGTGGCGTTGATCGTTTCGCCAGGCTTTGGGAAGTCCTGAACGTGCAGGGTCGTGTCCACGTTGCTTGAGCCAACAACAATAATCCGTTTCATAGTTTGATCCTCTCATTCATTTTTCTGACGTTTGCTATCTAAAAATAATTATAACCGAACTTCGCCTGCACGGGCTGACAAGCATTTTTCACAATTAAAAAACCTGCCGCCAAATTGGCGCCAGGTCCACATCAATGCTATTTCAGACTGTAAGCAATCTTGTAGCGGTTAAGGCTGTACTTGTCATAGATGTCAGCTATGACTTCATTGAAGTTCTGAATTCTCTGATTGCCGTCGCTTGCCGCTGACTGGAACCTTTCCGCCAGGCCCGCCAGAACCTGCTGCTTGACTTGCTCATAGTCACTGACCCGGTCCGGGGTCTTGCGCAAGTCGCGGATCAGGGCACTCAGCGTAAAGTCGGACTCAGCCGCCAGAAAATTCAGCTCATGGTCAAAGACCAGGCAATAGCGGTAGGTCTTCCGGCCGCGAAAGTCCACGGAGTTGAAGATGTCCAGGTAAAGGTAAAGCTTCAGTTTCTTCAGGTCTGCCGGCGTCAATTGCCCGGTCAGCATCTTGAAGTTCTGGTAGTTGGCGAAAAAGTCGTAGAAATCGCCGTAAAAGTCGTCCTGGAAATGGTCCAGGGCTGGATCCGCGTCATCCAGCAGCTGCCTCTCCAGGACTGCCTGCAATGTTTCTGCCATATTTTTTCAACCTCCAAAAAGCCACTCTACAAAATCCATCATGCCTATTATAGCCAAGATCATGCACAGAAAAAAGACGGGCTCATTGCCCGTCTTTTCCCTCAAAATTGTCATAGCGGTCGCCGAATTCCTTCATGAAGCTGGAGTTGAACAAGTCCTCCTTAAGCTGCTGCCATTTTGGACTGGCGGCTTCAGCCAGCTTCTTGCGGCCGGACAAAAGCGCCGATAACTCGCCCGTCGTGGACAAGAACCTGCCCTGCCGCTGGCTGCTGAGCAGAAATTTGGCATCAACCAGCTTTTCCAATAAGCGGCCATGCTCATCAAAGCGGTAGCCGCCCCACATGTGCTGCTTGACCGGATTCTTCAGCTGCACGCTGTCGATATAGTGCAGCCGGCCCACCATCTTGTGCGTTGCCGTATAGCCCAAGGTCACGGGATCATAGATATCCACGTAGGCATTGATCTTGGGGCGCAAGTGATTGGCCATCTGCCGCTGGCGCCGGTCCAGCATCCGCCAGATATTGGTCCCCTCATAGAGGTAGGCTCCGGCAATCTGCCCGGAGTGGCGGCAATTGGCCAGGGCATACTGGGCGTTGATTGCCCCTAAGGAAT
The DNA here is from genome assembly GCF_009695985.1 of Lactobacillus porci. Classification (NCBI taxonomy): domain Bacteria; kingdom Bacillati; phylum Bacillota; class Bacilli; order Lactobacillales; family Lactobacillaceae; genus Lactobacillus; species Lactobacillus porci. Next base: position 15,750 of record NZ_VUMX01000022.1, on the reverse strand, counting down.
GGCCGTAGATGTAAAAACGGCTCTTAGGGAATTCAAGCAGCCAGCGGTTCAAGTACTTGGCGGCTGTAAGCAGCTGACTGGGCACGGCCCTGGAATCCGTTACCATATTGACAAAAATTGGCAGGTTGGTCTTCATCCATTCGTCGCGCCAAGTGGTGACGTTGCCCTTTTTCAGGCCATACGAGCCCTTGAACAGGACCGTAATCTCAATCTGCGGGCCCGTGTGGTTTTCCAGCAAAAAAGCCTGCATCCCGTCTTCGGCATAAACGTCCCGGGTCAAGACGCCGATGGCCTTCTGGCCGATCTCGACCGTCTCCCCGATGTTCAAGCCCTCGTAGGCCTTTTGCGCCAGCTGCACCCGCTCTTTATCAGTCAGGCATTCATTAATCATCTAGATCCCCATCCTCGCCCTGCAAATACTTGCTGAAGGCGGCGTAGTCCCTTTCCATCTGGTCGGCATATGCCAGCGCCCAGCTGGCCAGGCCATCATCCAAGTCGCGCTGCTTGTGGACATAGCCATAGATCATTGGCGCGGTCGGACTTTCGTAGTGGGCTACGGCCAAAATGAAGGAGCAGATCAGGCAATAGGCTGAAAAGCTTTCCAGATCTAATTTCAGGGGGTCAATGGAGTCCTTCATGTCGCGGAATTGACGGACATAGAAGGAGCGCCCATTGACGTGCATGGCGCCCAGGAAGGGGTCATAGTGGGTCTGCAGCACCCGCTGGGCCGTGATAATCCGCTTGCCTTCGTCCTTTTCCTGGGACCGGCTTTCACTGACCGTCAAGGCGGACAGGTTGTAGCGCAGCGGCATGGCCTCTTTGATCTGAAGCACCAGGTGGCTGCCATCCTTGCCCGTCAGCAGGGCCAGGTAGCAACGCGTGCCCCAAGAGCCAACGCCGACTGAGTAGCGGATTATGTCCGTAACCTGGTAGCTCATCAGCAGCACCCGCACGTCATCTGAGACGCTTTGCTGGTACTCGCCCATCCCCTGCAGCAATTGGGCATAGAGCCCAGGCGACACCCGCCGGGCACGCGGCGGATTTTCGTTAAAGCGCAGCTGCCCGTCCGCGTCCAAGTGGGTGAACTTCTTGACCACCTTGTCTGAGTTGTTCTTCGGCGCCCTTTGGGCCACCTTCTTCAAGACCGCCTTCATCTGCTCGCTTTCCGTCATCTCTTCGATCAAGTCGTTGATGTTGTAGGAAGCGTAGAACAAGTCCAGCAGGTCAAAGGAGTTGGCGTAGTCAATCCCCCGGCGGTAGCCGTGGACGGAATTGCGCAGGACGTTCTTGATCGCGTCCTGGTCAAAGCCGTTGATCCGCCCGGTCAATACGATGCTGGTCAACAGCCGCTTCAAGTCAAATTCCCAGTTGCCGATCCGGGCTTCGTCAAAGTCGTTGAGGCCAAACAGCAGCTGGCGCTCAGGCGAGGCAAAGAAGCCAAAATTGGTCAGGTGGGAGTCCCCGCAGATAATGACTGGAATATGGCTCAAGCAATCGTCAAAAGCCCTGAGGTCCGCTTCCATGATCCCTGCCGTGGCCCGGAAGTAGGAAAAAGGATTCTGCATCATCCGCTCATGCCGCATCCCCAGCAATTCCGGGATCATTTTTTCCTCAGTGAGGCGGATCAAGTGAACCACGTCCCGGTCAACCGGATTAAAGGTGGAGATGGCCCTGATTGGATACGTGAGCCGGCGCGCTTTCCCAAGCTTGATCAGGTCCTCCTTGCTGTCGCCGATAAACAGCTGGTCAATCTTGAAGCTCTCAATTTCATGCTTGTCTGTCTTCATAAAGCCTTCTAATCAAACAATCTTTTCGTGCATGCTAATTATAAATTTTAGTCTTCCGTGTCTTCCAGCTCGTTTTCCTGCGGCTTCATAGCTTCAAAAGCGTCCTTGTGGATTTCGGATTCAGCCGCTTCGGCTTCCTTGACCGCCTGGACCTTTTCCTCGGCCTCGGCGATGAAGTATTCCTGACTGCTGAACGGACTTTGCCCGCGGCGGTCAGCGTGAACCCATTCGGTCCCGTGCAGGATCCGGGCTTGAACATTGTCCCGCCACATCTTGGCAAAAATATCCAAGACCCGGGCCTTAAGGTCGTCCTGCAGGATCGGGAAGAGGGTTTCAACGCGCCGGTTCAGGTTCCGCCGCATCATGTCGGCACTGGCCAAGTAGACTTCTTCCTTGCCGTCGTTGTAGAAGTAGTAGATCCGGCTGTGTTCCAGGAAGCGGCCCACGATCGAGTGCACTTCAATGTTGTCAGAAACGCCTGGAATTTCGGTCCGCAGGCAGCAGATCCCGCGCACGATCAAGTGAATCTTGACGCCGGCAGCGGAGGCTTCATACAGCTTGGCGATCACGTCCTGGTCAGACAGGGAGTTCATCTTCATGTGAATCTCGGCATGGCGGCCCGCTCGGGCGATGGCGATTTCGTTGTCGATCTTTTCATAGATGAACTGGCGGATCAGCTTCGGCGAAATCCGCAGCTTGCTGAAGTAAGGCGGCTTGGAGTAGCCAGACAGCATGTTGAAGAGGTTGGTGGCGTCCACGCCCAGGTCACGATCGCAGGTAAACAGCCCCAAGTCAGTGTAGAAGTGGGCGGTAACGTCGTTGTAGTTCCCAGTCCCCAGGTGCAGGTAGCGGCGGATGCCGTCGCTGTCTCTTCTGATAACCAGGGTTACCTTGGTGTGGGTCTTCAGGCCAACCAGCCCGTAGATTACGTGGCAGCCCATCTGTTCCAGGGTTCTCGCCCAGTGGACGTTGTTTGATTCATCAAAGCGGGCCTTGACTTCAACCAGAACGGTTACCTGCTTGCCGGCTTGGGCCGCCTGGCCCAGGTACTTGATGATCGGTGAGTTGCCGGAAACCCGGTACAGGGTCATCTTGATGGCCAAGACGTCCGGGTCCTTGGCAGCCTGCTTGACGAAGTTCAAGACGGCGTCAAAGCTGTCATATGGGTGCTGGACCAGGTAGTCCTTTTCCCTGATTGAGTCAAAAATATTGTGGTCGCTGCGCAGGGCCGGGTCGATGTAGGCATGCATTGGCTCATAGCGCAGGTCATCGTGGCCTTCAACCAGACCTGGCAGCTTCTTCAAGAAGGTCAGGTCGATCGGGCCGTTGATGGAGAAGACGCTTGGCTCATCCACGTTCAGCCGCTTCATCAGGTGCTTGACCAGCTTGGCGCTCATTGAGCTTTCAACTTCCAAGCGGGTCACGTGCCCGTGCTCGCGGTCCTTCAATTGCTTGCGGACGGCCAAAAGGAAGTCGGAAGTATCGCTTTCAGACACGTCCAGGTCCATGTCCCGGGTAACCCGGTAGCAGGATGCCTGACGGATTTCGTAGCCGTCAAACAGGCGGTCCAGGTACTTTTTGACGATGTCTTCCAGCATGATGAAGTCATTTTCGCCATCCGGCAGCTTGACCAGCCGCGGGAAGATGTTCGGCACACGGACGGTCGCGAACTCGTGCTTGCCGTCTTCTTCGCTTCTGAGGCGGATGGCAATGTTCAGCGAGTCGTTGCTGATGAATGGGAACGGCCGGGACTGGTCGTCAGCCATTGGCGTCAGGACTGGGTACAATTCGTTGTTGAAGTAGCGGCGGATATACTCTTCCTGGTCCTCGCTCAGCTCATCCACGTCCAAGATGCGGATGTTCTGCCGCCTCAGCAAAGGCAACAGCGAACGGGAGTAGGTTGAGTAGCGGCGCTCAACGACTTCATGCTCTTTCTCGTTGATGGCGTTCAATTGCTCAAGCGGAGTCAGCCCGCTGGCATCCTTGCTTTGCACGTCAGCGGCGACCAGCTTGCTCAAGGAAGCCACGCGGACCATGTAGAATTCGTCAACGTTTGACTGGGTGATGCCCAGGAAGTTGGCCCTTTCCAGAAGCGGCTCATCCGGGTTTCTGGCTTCATCCAGGCAGCGGTCGTTGAAGTCCAGCCAGCTCAATTCCCGGTTGCTGTAATAGCTAGGATCAGTAAATTCTGTGATTTGTTTTTCTGTTTCTTTAGTCATCGTCTTACTTTCCCCTCTTTTGCTTCAGAGTAATCTTCATCCCAAAGACGGCTTCGGCCAGACCGACATTCTTTTCAAAAACGAACCGTTCCAAGGTCAGGTCGCGCTTGCTGCGCACCGTGATCTGCATGGTATCGTTCTTGATTGACACGACGATCTTGCTGATCTTCTGCTTTCTTGACGCGTCCAGGCTGTTGGCCAGGCGCAGGATAGCCGCCAATTTGGCCACGCGGACCTGCAGGGCCGGATCAAGGTGGCGGTATTCGCGCTCATCCGCGTTCAGGCTGGTCACGTCCTGGTGCTTCAAGATGCTCTTGAGCATTTCATTCTGCTCGTCAGACAGGCCGATGATCTGGTTGGCGTCAACGATGTAGGCGGCGTGCGCGTAGTGGTTGTGGAAGTTGATGAAGTTGCCGATATCGTGCAGGCGGGCGGCAATTTCCAACAGCTGGCGGTCGTCTTTGTCCACCATGCCCACGTGGGCTAAGCGGTCAAAAATGTGCAAGGCAAAAACGTTGGTCAGGTTTGAGTGCTTGCCGCCTGAGCTGTAGCGCTGGGCAATGTTCTTGGTCGCGGTCATGACGATGGTTGAATAGTCGTCTGGCCGGTACTTGAACTTGGCAGCAGCCTGAATCATCAAGCCTGTGATGGCTGATGACTGGGTCAAGGTCATCACTTCCGGCTTGATCACCCTGATCAATTGGTGAATCAAGACGACGGATGGCTTCATTCTGGCCAGGCCATTGGTGTCCAAGCCGTACTTCTTCATCAAGAACTGGTCTGGCGCTTCCCGGAAGTCTTCATAAGTCTGGTCAAAGTCTTCCAGCTTGATGACGCTGGCCCGTTCTTGCGGGTACAGGCTCTGCTCGCCGGCGCCGGAAACGTGCTGGATGATCAGGCGGGCCCGGCCGGTTGGCTTGTTGATGGTCTTGAAGCTGACCAGCTTTCTTGAAATAAAGTCGCTGATGATGTCAACCGGGTCGATTGGCGTATCGCGGGTCATTTCAGACAGTTCTTCGATTTCTTCCGGACCCATGGCAAAGTTCCAGGTAGAGACATAATGCTGGCCCTTAAACATGGTCAGGTTCAGCATCGCGCTCCCCATGCTGAGCAGGTAGGTGGATTCGTCATCCTTGAGTTCAGAGAACTGCGGCAGGGCCATCGCGGCAATGATCTTGTAGTAGGCAATTTGGGCCCCGTTCAGCCATTCGACGTCCAAACCGGTTCTAACCTTGATCTGATCGGACAGGTAGCGGGCAGAAATCTTATCCAGCAGCTGCCGGTTCCCGTAAACCTTGTAATTGTCAATCCCGTATTCCGCGATCTTGCGCTTGAAGCCGATCAGCGCGTCAACCAAGCGCGGCAGCTCGTTTTCGTAGACTTCAAACTTCTTCCCAGACTGCACGAACTGCGGCGAGTTCAACTGTTCCAGAATTGTAAGTTTCTTCAAATCGACGATGAACAGACGCGCCTGATAAGAAGAAATATAGATTAGACCAAATTGTCTTTTGCTCATATTTGTCTCCTATGTGTACCATTAAATTCATTTCGAAATGAGCAGGTTTCACGGCTGACCCAGTGAAACCATTCTATTTCAATTGTACAAGAAATTAGCCGCTCTTGTGCAAAATTATTGTTAAAATTAATCGCGCTTACATAACTGACAGTGCAAGAAAAGACGCGCCCTTGACGGGTGCGTCTTTTCCAATTCTTGTTAACTTTTTAACAATGAGTGTTTTTGCTAAATATTTCCCAGTGGCCTTGTTTGCCGGCTAGTCCAACTTCGTCTTTGTCGCCTCTTCGATGCTGAAGCCGGAAATGCCGGTGAACCACTTCTTCATCAGGCGGTTATAGGTCCCGTCTTCCCGGATCTCCTTCAGGGCCTGGTTCACGGCTTCGGTGAACTTGGTCTGCCCCTTCTTGATCCCGATAGCGTATGGCTCTTGGGTAAAGTTCTTGTCCAGCAGACGGTACTTGTCGCGGTCAGCATACATCAAACCGGCCAGGACCGTATTGTCGCTGATCATGGCCACGGCCTTGCCCGCCTTTAAGGCGTTGTAGCAGGAGCCATAGTCGTCATAGAAGATAATCCGAGCCTTTGGGGCGTACTTGTGGACGTCAGCTTCAGCGGTTGATCCCTTAACGGCGGCAATCACGTACTTGCTGCTGTTGAAATCCTTGACGGTCTTGAACTTGCTCTTTTTTGGGACGATAAAGTTCTCACCAGCCATGAAGTAGGTGTCAGAGAAGTTGATGATCTTCTGGCGCTCAGGCGTATTGGTCATGGTCGCCATGACCGCGTCGACGTTGTCGATCTTCAAGTCCATGATTCTGGACTTTTCACTGATGTATTCAATTTTCATCTTGCCCTTGGGTCCTAAGATCTTCTTGGTAATGGCACGGGCCAAGTCGACTTCAAAGCCCTTCGCTTTGCCTGTCTTGGTGTCCATCATGCTGAACAGGCGGGTATCAGCCCGCATCCCCCAGGTAATGGTCTTGCTTTTCTTGACCCGGTCGTAAGTTGCCGAACTGGTCTCTTTTCCAGTTTTTGAACAAGCAGTCAAGCTCAAGGCCACAAGCAGTGCAGCGAAGAAAGCCAGCAACTTGGTAAGTTTACGTGCCATTTATAACCTCCTCTTTGGCAAGCAACAAACTACGTTGACGCTTTGTACAAGCATTAATCTCGATATTTTGTTTTAGAATTTGAATCTTTCATTCAACTTAGTACTTGATCCGCTTGCTCAGGTAATTGGCAAAAGTGGACAGCACGAAACAAATGATGAAGTACATTACCGCAACTGTCAAGTACATTGGAATCATGTAGTTGGTGTTTTGGTTGTAGATGATTTCCGCGTGGTAGAGCAGTTCAGGCAAAACGATGATCGTGGCCAGTGACGTGTCCTTGATCAAAGACACGAACTGGGACAGCAAGGCTGGAATCATCCGCGTTAAAGCTTGGGGCATCACCACGTGTACCATGGCTTGGACATAGGTCATCCCGTTGGACCGGGCCCCTTCCATCTGCCCTGGGTCAACGGAGTTGATCCCGGAACGCACGACTTCCGCAATCATGGCTGATTCAAAGACTACCATGGCGATAACTGAAGCCTGGAAGGCATCCACTCTGATCCCCATGACCGGCAGGCCGAAGTAGGAGAAGAAGATGATCAGCAGCAAAGGCAGGTTCCGCAAGATGTCAACGATCACGCCGACCACTCGGGAAATGACGGTCGTGGTCTCATCAACTCTGGTGTAGCGGAGCACCCCAAGAATCAAGCCAAAAATGAAACTCAAAATGATTGAAATCACGGAAACTTCAATCGTGACCCAGAACCCCTGCAGCAAGAAGTGCAGGTTGGTCCAGGACAAAGCATTTGCCAGATTTTGCATTTATTCTTCCTCCTCTTAAGCCGTCTTCTTTTCCAAGTACTGCATGTAGTAGCTCATCGGCAGGGTCAGGATCAAGTAGAAGATCCCGACTAAGACATAGCTTGGAATCGTCTGGAAAGTGTTGGAGGCAACGATGTCGCCTTGGTACATCAGGTCAAAGCCGGCAACGAAGGCCAGGATGCTGGAGTTCTTGATCAGGTTGACGAACTGGTTGCCCAGGGCTGGAATGACGATCTTGAAGGCCTGCGGCAAGATAACGTAGCGCATGGCCTGCCAGTAGGTCATCCCGTTGGACCGGGCCCCTTCCATCTGCCCCTCGCCGACAGAGTTGATCCCGGAGCGGACCGTTTCAGCAATAAAGGCTGAAGAATAAATAGACAAGCCGATAGTCCCGGCTTGAAAGCCGGTCAGCTTTAAAGGCGTGTAGGTCGGCAATACCAGGTAGAAGACCATGGTTACGACCAGCAACGGAATGTTCCGGAAAATTTCAACGTAGACCTTGGCTACCCCGCGCCAAAACTTGCTTGGCACGGTTTCCAAAATGGCAAAGCCGGAACCGATCACCAGACTGAAGAACAGCGCGATCACGCTGCAAAGAATGGTGTTCCAGAAGCCAAGCAGGAACGTTGACCAGTTTTCTGACAATAAGTTAAACATTAATATTCAGCCTCCTTGACACTGAAACCATTGATGCTGCCGAACCACTTTCTGACCAGCTTGTCATAGCTGCCGTCAGCCTTGATGGTCTTCAAGGCCTTGTTGATGGCATTGAGCATTTTCGTCTGTCCCTTTTCAACCGCGATCCCGTATGGCTCAACGGCAATGGTGCCGCCAACCAGATGCAGGTTCTTGTGCTGGGCGGCGATCCCGGCCAGGATCCCGTTGTCAGTTGCAAAGGCATCCCCTTGCCCGGCTAACAGGGCGTTGGTGCAAGAGCCGTAGTCGTTGTAGGCCCGGATCTTAGCCTTAGGTGCCTGCTTGGCGATGTCGTCAGCCGCCGTCGTCCCCTTGCAGATGATCACGACCTTGCCCTTCTTGTTCAGGTCCTTGACGGACTTGACGCTGCTGGTCGTCTTGGTCAAAAGCGAGGTACCAGCCTTGAAGTAAGGAGTTGTGAAGTCAACGGACTTTCTTCTTTCCGGCGTGATGGTCATGCAGGCCAGAACCGCGTCCAGGTTGTTGTTCTTCAACTGCGGAATCTTGGTCTGCGGGGTGACTTCGATAAACTTGGTCTTGGCGTCCTTGCCCGCGATCGTCTTGGTCAAAAGCCGGGCCAGGTCGATTTCAAAGCCTTCCAGCTTATTGGTTTTGACGCTCTTCAGCCCAAACAGGGTCGTGTCGTACTTGACGCCCCAAGTGACGGTCTTGGACTGGATCACGTGGTCATAGACCCGGTCGGGATTGGATGAAGCGCTGGTATTGCCGCAGGCAGCCAGGGCCGTTCCGCTTACCAGCAGCAGGAGGAGCGCCGCTGCTCGCTTAAAAAATCTTCTTGCGTTTTTCATCAGATGTGCCGCTCCTTTCCTCAATTAGCGGTCAATCACCTTGCTCAAGAATTCTTGCGCCCGCATGTGGTGCGGGTGTTCGAAGAAGTCTTGCGGGTTGCGTGAGTCTTCCAAAACGGTCCCCTGGTCAAAGAAGATCACGCGGTCGCTCACTTCCCGGGCAAAGCCCATTTCGTGGGTCACGACCACCATCGTCATCCCTTGGGCCGCGATATTCTTCATTACGTCCAACACGTCTTGAATCATTTCTGGGTCAAGGGCGGAAGTTGGTTCGTCAAAGAGCAGAACCTTGGGCTTCATCGCCAAAGATCTGGCAATGGCGACACGCTGCTTCTGACCACCGGAAAGCTGGCGTGGGTAAGCTTCTTCCTTGTCCAGCAAGCCGACCTGCTTCAAGAGCTTTTCAGCTAATTGGCGGTTTTCTTGTTCGTCCCGGTGCAAGACGATTCTTGGGGCCAGCATGATGTTTTCCAAAACGGTGTGGTTTTCGTACAGGTTGAAGTGCTGGAAGACCATGCCGACGTCTCTTCTGATCTTGTTGAGGTCGGTGCGCTTGTCTGCCAGGTCGTGGCCATCAACGTCCAAGACGCCTGAAGAAATGCCTTCCAAGCCGTTGATGGTTCTAATCAGGGTACTCTTGCCGGCACCTGAAGGGCCGATAACTGATACGACTTCCCCTTCATCAATAGATAAGTTGATGTCCTTCAGGGCATGGTAGGTACCGTAGTATTTGTTGACGTTCTTGAATTCGATGATTGCTGCCATCTTGGGTCCTCCTCGGTTGCTCAATGCTAAATTAAAAAATTCCAGTCCGGATCGCTAAGTCTGCTTAGCTGCCAATTCCTCCAAAGCGGGATTTCAATAACAAAAAGTAAGTACTAATTCTTAACATTTTTGCCATCCTGCCGGCTGGACGACCGTCAATTGCTGTTTGGTCTTCCTTAATTTTTCATTAAATTTAGCAGAAAATTGTCGCAATTACAAGTGTCATCCTCTCGGGGACAGGCTGATTTAACGTTTTTTTAATATTAGGATTCCGCTTACAGTTTATTTTTGTTAAATCAACCCTTTTCACGCTTAATAAAATTAAGTTTCACCCTAAGGCAACTTACGTTTATTAATAGTTACCCTTTAGATCAGAAAAATCCCCTTATTTTCCAAAGGCTTTCGCCTTATTTTTAAAGAAAAAGCAAGTTTTGCCCCTAAACGGGTCAATTCCGAACGAGCCCTTAAGCCAATCAGGCTAAAGCTGGGAAATCGGCAAGCAGGAAAAAATGGCAAGCAGCGGCTTTTTGACAAGATTTGCTAGACCCTGTCCCCTTGGGCCTCTATAATATAATGTTAAAGGAGTTTAATAATGTCACATAAGAAACACCCCATTATTATCGGAATTGCTGGTGGCTCTGGCTCAGGGAAGACGACCATTGCCCACGAGCTGTACGACCAGTTTAAGAACGACCGGATCCGGATCATTACGGAAGATTCCTATTACAAGGACCACCCAGAAATGACCCAGGAAGAACGGGACCAGATCAACTTTGACCACCCCGACGCCTTTGACACTAACCTGCTGATCAGCCAGTTGCAGGACCTGACCAGCGGCAAGGCCGTCGAGATGCCGATCTACGACTTCCCGACCCACCTGCGCAAGCACGAAACGGTCCACGTGGAGCCAGCTGACATCATCATCCTGGAAGGAATCCTGGTCCTGGCCATTCCCGAATTGCGCGACTTGATGGCCATCAAGATCTACGTCGACACTGACGACGACATCCGCCTGATCCGCCGCCAGCGCCGCGACATGGCTGAACGCGGCTACAGCTTTGACTACATCATCGACCAGTACATGGCCACGGTCAAGCCAAGCTACCACCAGTTCGTTGAGCCATCCAAGCGCTACGCCGACATCATCGTTCCTGAAGGCGGCGGCAACCAGGTCGCTCTGGACATGCTGACGACCAAGGTTCGCGACATCCTGCGCCGCAATGATTTGGAAGAACAGAAGGAAGAATAATGGCAGAAAGACAAAAACCACTGGTCATCGGGATTGCCGGGGGGTCTGGCTCGGGCAAGACCACGGTGGCCAAGGCAATCAGCAAGCGCCTGCCGGCCGACAGGGTCTTGATTCTGACGGAAGACGCCTACTACAAGGACAACTCCGGCTTGTCCATGGAAGAGCGCAAGGCGATCAACTATGACCACCCCAACGCTTACGACACCAGCTACATGATTGACCAGCTCAAGCAGCTGCTCAATGGCCAGGCAATCGAGATGCCGACCTACAACTTCAACACCCTGACCCGGGCCAAGGATACCATCCACGTTGAACCTGCCGACATCATCATCGTTGAAGGGATCCTGGTCCTGGCCTCCGAAGAATTGCGCCAGTTCATGGACGTCAAGCTCTTCGTCGACGCTGATGACGATATCCGCTTTATCCGCCGCCTGCAGCGCGATACCCAAGAGCGCGGGCGGTCAATTGACTGGATCATCGCCCAGTACCTGGCCACGGTCAAGCCCAGCTTCAACCAGTTCATTGAGCCTTCAAAGAAGTACGCGGACATCATCATCCCCCGCGGGGGCGAAAACGATGTCGCCATCGACATGGTTTCCTCCAAGCTCCTGTCCATCATCAGGGACCACAAGCGCCATGAGCGCTCGGAAGCCACGATGCCGGCCAAGCCTAACCCAGCTAAATAATTTACGTCAAAACGCAAAAGGCACGAGTCAAATTGACTCGCGCCTTTTTTAGTCTGATTTCGATGGCTGCTGGTTAAATTCATTTAAGCTTACATCATGAAGCTGTCGGCGTGCAAGCCAAGCAGAGTAATGAGGAGCATCAGCGCAATTACCACGCCGACTACTTCCCAGTATTCCTTGTTCGCGTTCTTTGGTTCACATAATTTAATGCGTGTCATGTCTTTTGCTCCTTTCAATGATCTTGATATTAGCAAATATCAAGTTTTTTGAGATATGTTTCTGATTGTACACCCAAAAGACAGACTTGTCAGCAAATTTGCATTATTTTATCAATTTTAAGATAAAATTCCCGTTCTGCTTGCTGATCTTGCGCGTTTGTGCCTGCTGGCTTGCTTTTTTAAAGCAAGCGCTGCTTACTTCATGATTTTGTCAAAAAGCTTGGTGATCCACTTGACCAAAACGGCGTCAAAGAAGACGGCCGAGGCCATGCCGGCAATGAACATTTCGATCAGCAGGCTTGGCTTGTAGGCATTCCAGCCATAGATGAAGTAGCACATGATGAAGGCGGCAACGTGGCAGCAGATGGCCCCGATAATCAAGCTGGTCCAGCTGAAGCGGTCATAGTTTTCCTTCTTGGGGAAGAAGCCGATTTCGTTGAAGGCCCCCTGCACGGCACCTTCCAGAATGGTCAAAGCCCCCCATTGACCGCCAAAGGCCATTTCAACCGTCGCGGCCAGGGTCTCGCCGATCACGCCGGAGCCAAAGGTCGGCACGAAGTACATGGCCAAAGGCGCGGCCATGTACCACAGGCCTGAGTAGAGCTCATCGGCCAGTGGACCTTGGCCGACAAAGGACAAGGCCATCTTGGTAGCGTTATAGAGCGGGTTGAAGACGTATTGATAGATCACGCCCATGATAACCCCAATTAAAGCTACCAGGATGACGGCCTTGACGTTCCAGCTTTTTTCTTTTCTAAACATAATAAAAACTCCTATCCAGCTAAAACAAAGCCAGTAGGAGTTCATGCTCGCACTTAAATAATGACACTTCCCTTGCGCAAGAATTGTCTTGTTCAGGTTCAAAGGGTCGACCAATGGTCTCTCAGCAGTAAGCACCCCTAGTGGCTTTCGTTCGCGTTATTGATTTGCTGCAATCAACAGAATATCACTTAAATAATTACTTTTATCAAGCTAATTATAACAATCATTAGTTAAAAAACTAGTGTTTTTTTCACAACGCAGTCTAGTCAAAAGACTTAAAGGAGTCCAGCTTTTCCTGGTCAAGGTCACGAATAATGGCCAAAGCCAAGTCAACTGAAGCCTTGAAGTCCTTGTAGCTGCTGAAGCAGTAAGGCGAATGCTCATAACGGACCGGAATGCCGATGACGATGGTCGGCGCCCCGTTTTCATAGTAGATGGCCGCGCCGTCCTGGCCGCCGCCAGTTCTGACTGAACGGGTGTAAGGAATCCCGTTCTTGTCCGCCAGATCGCAGGCATACTGCTGGAACTTCGGGTTTGGCAGGAAGGTCACGTCCATGTCCCGCAGCATTGGCCCGCGCTTCAGGCCAGTCTGTGACAGCCATTCAGGCTCAAAGGTGTCGTCAGCCGGGCAGCTTTCCAGAACCAGGCAGACGTCTGGCTTGACTTTGCGGGCCGTCACGTAAGCCCCGCGCAGGCCAACTTCCTCTTGGCTGGACAAGGCAGCCACGACGTCAAAGTTGGTTTCTTCATCCTTCAGGTTTTCCAAGACGTCAGCCATGGCCGCGGCGCCGAAGCGGTCGTCAAAGTCCTTGCCGAAGAAGAGGCCAGTCTTGTCATTGTACTCGCACTTGACGTCGACGAAGATCGGGCAGCCCGTGTCGATCTTGTAGTCCTTGATGGTCTCTTCCCGGCTGGAGGAGCCAACGTCGATGGACAGGTCAGCCACTTGCGGCACGGCCTTGCGCTCAGCGGCCGTCATGAAGTGCGGCGGCTTCAGGGCCACAACGCCCGGGATGTATTCCCCGTCCTTGTTTCTGACCTTGACCTTCATTGATGGCAAGACAACGTTGTTCCAGCCGCCCAGGGTGACGAACTTGAGCAAGCCGTTAGGGCGGACTGCCTGGGTCAACAGGCCTACGGCGTCGGAGTGGGCATCCAGCTGGATGACTGGCCGCTGGCCCTTGTTCTGCTTCTTGGCAGCGTAGACGTTGAGCATCCCGTCGACTTCCAGGTCAGCGTAGTCCTTGACCGTGTCCGTGAAGAGCTTGACGAATTCCGTTTCAAAGCCGGAAGTGGCATTGGCATCGGAAAAATCCTTCAGCATTTGAATTTCTTGTGCTTTTTCCATTGATAACTCCTTTTTTTAAGCATCTGCCCTTCTATTCTACCATTGACCAGGCTGTTGAATAGGAAATCGGCAAAAGAACTGGCAATCCAATCTTATTTAGCGGTTGTGCGAAATTCAATCTCCATAAAAAAACACTCATCTGACATTGCTAAGTCAGATGAGTGTCTTAAGGCGCTGTTCAAAGCCAATGTCTTAACTTAATGACATTGACTGGCAACTGATTTTTTATAAATTTAGTCAAGCAGGTCGTATTTCAGCTTCATCAAAGTGTGGCCGGAAGCGACCATTTCACCAGTTAAAGCAACCGTGTTTTCATAAGCCAGGTCGGCCATCTTCTGGTTGGCTTCTTCCAGTTTGGCTTGCAGCTCACGGCCTTCCAAGCCCTTAACGGCCCGGTCGGTCTCATTTTCGATCTTGCGCAGCTTGGCCATGGTCTTTTCCTCAAAGGCCTGCTCCAAGGCACTGTAGACCTTGTAGTTGGTGTCGCCAAGCTGGGCGTTCAGCTTGTTGATCCAGAAGATCTTGCTCAAGTCAAAGTCAGGACCGGTCTGGAAGCTGGCCGGAGTCGTCGTGACGTTGGTGTAGAATGGCACGAAGACGTTGAAGGTGTTAGGACCAAAGGCCAGCCATTGCACGCCGGCAATGCCTTCTTCAACATCGTTTCTGATCTGCAGAATGTGGGTTTCGAAGTTCCGGTTGATGCCGATTGGCCGGAAAAGCTTCTTTTCAGCTTCAGTATTGGTCGTGCTGTAGACGTCGTATTCAGTGTCTTGGTAGTGGGAGCTTTCCAAGAACTTGATGTCTTCTGGGGAAATCTTCTTCTTGGCATAAGTGATGAATGGCTGGTCCTGGTCGCCAGGCTTGCCTTCCCATTCTGGGTCAAAGTAGCGGTGGATGTACCAAGCGCGCGGGTTGTTGTAGTGGGCGTCCTTGATGGTTGAAGAGCCAAAAATGTGGCGCAGGTTGTAGCCCGTGTAGTCTGGGTTCAAGTGGTATTCGTTGATCAGGTCCAGCAGGTCGCTTGAGCACATGAAGTTGTCTTTGTCGTCAAAGTCAAAAAAGTCGATGTTCAGGCGGTTTGGGGCGGCAACGTAGGCATCATCAGGGATGCGGCGGGCAGCCCAGTGGTGGCCGCCGATGGTTTCGATGTACCAGACTTCATCATGGTCAGCAAAGGCTGAGCCGTTCATTTCATAAGTCCCGTACTTTTCAACCAAGTAGCCCAAGCGCTCAACACCTTCGCGGGCAGAGTGGATGTATGGCAGGGTCAAAGTCACGAAGTCCTCTTCGCCCAAGCCTCCCTTTTCAACCAAGGGGTCAATCCCTTGGATCCGGCTGTTGGTCGTAATGGTTTCAGTCGCGGTCATGGCTACCGTGGCATCGTTGATCCCAGCCGCGGCCCAGACCCCATGCTTGCCAGAAGCATCAGGCGCGCTGGTGTAGCGCAAAGGATTCGGGAGCAGGTCCTCGTCGTCGATTTCCTGACCGGTCAAAACGCTCTTGTAGTGCTTTGGCTGATCTTCTGGATTAACGGCAATAAAGGCTTCCGGAATGATCTGGCTGCCGCCGTCCTCACTGCGGGCAATCATGGTTGAGCCGTCAATCGTGGCCTTCTTGCCGACTAAGATGGTCGTGCATTCTGCAGGTTTCTTCATTTAAAAGTTCCTCCTGTTAGTCGCAAACAAAGTTAAACATTTTTGGTAAATTGCAAGAATAATTTGAACACCCACTAAATTTGGTAGATTTTATCCATTTCAGAATCGAATAATTCCTCTGGCGTGGAGTAATTCAAGATCTTTCGAGGTAGTGAATTACACCACA